>JAKAUG010000048.1 GCA_021827805.1 Bacillota bacterium
GGACTTGCTTGACAAACCCAGACAACCTCCGTTCGTGCCGCCCCTGCCGGGGGTAGAGATCCGCTTCGGGCACCCGAAGTCCGCGGATCACCAGCAGGGAGTCGCGATGCGCCTCTCGCGGGGCAAGCCCCTGTGCCATGCACGCACCGCCAGCAACCAGCCCCACCACTGCATCCCCTTGCGGGGATGCGCCAGGGCATCGGACCTTTGCCGGGGCATCCCGATCTCCGGTTAGCCCCGCCCGGAGGCTTCCGCCTCCGGGGCAGCCTGTTCAAGGCCGGAGGCCCGAGCTTGCCGGGCTCCCCCGTCAGCGGGGCTTCCCCTGGGGGACGGCCGGCTCGGATGCGGGATCGCCGTGGAAGTCCGTTCCCCCGCGCACCGACCGCACGTATCCGGCCCGCACCACGAAGTCTCCGAAGTGTTCCCCCGCGGTGCGTTCACGGGCGTAGTGGTGCAGGATCGGGCGCAGGGCGGCCAGGATCTCCGCCTCTGCGATGTTCTCGCGGTACAGACAGTTCAGCCGGTCCCCGCGGAACCCGGCGCCCAGGTAGAGGTTGTATCGGCCCGGGGCCTTGCCCGTGAGACCGATCTCTCCCAGGTACGGCCGGGAGCACCCGTTGGGGCAGCCGGAAACGCGCACGATGATCTCCTCGTCCGCGAGGCCGGCCTCGGCCAGGATGGGCTCCAGCTTCTCGAGCAACTGGGGGAGGTAGCGCTCGGACTCCGCCATGGCTAGGCCGCATGTCGGCAACGCGACGCAGGCCACCGCCCCCCGGCGCAGTGCCGACCGCCGCGCGCCCTCCCCGAGTCCATACTCCCGCACCAGCCGTTCGATGCGCGGCCGCTCCGCCGCGCATACACGGGCCACGATCAGGTTCTGGTTGGGCGTCAGGCGGAAGTCACCCCGGTGGATGCGAGCGATCTCCCGCAGCCCCTCCAGTGCCTCCTGCCGCAGGCGGCCGCTCTCGACGCAGAGCGTAAGATGATGGCTGCCGTCACTGCCCTCGACCCAGCCCAGGCGGTCTCCCGTGGACTCGAAGCGGTAGGGCAGCTCGGCGGCCAGCTCCCACCCCAGACGGCGGTTCACTTCGGCCGTGAACCAAGCGAGGCCGCGGTCGCCGATGGTGTACTTCAGCCGGGCATGTTTGCGGTTGCTGCGATCGCCGAAGTCGCGCTGCACGGTGAGGATGGCCTCGGCGACGGCGATCAGCTGATCCGTGCGGCAGGAGCCGATCACCCGCGCCAGTTCGGGGTAGGTCGTGCGGTCGCCGTAGGTCATGCCCATCCCGCCGCCCACCGCGACGTTGAAGCCGATCAGGGTGTCGCCCTCGGCGATGGCGATCAGTCCAAGGTCCTGGCTGAACACGTCCACATCGTTGCTTGGCGGCACGGCGATCCCGACCTTGAACTTGCGCGGCAGGTAGGTGGGGCCGTACAGCGGCTCCTCGTCCCCCCGGCTGTCCACGACCTTCTCGCCATCCAGCCAGATCTCATGGTAGGCCGTGGTCCTCGGTCGCAGGTGCTCGCTGAGCGCCTGGACATGGGCATACACCTGGCCGTGGAGATCTGAGACGTATGGGTTCGGGTTGCACATCACGTTGCGGTTGACGTCCCCGCAGGCGGCGAGCGTGGAGAGGAGGATCTCGTTCATCCTGGCGATCGTCGCCCGCAGGTTCCACTTCAGCACGCCGTGGAACTGCAGCGACTGGCGGGTGGTCAGGCGGAGACCGCCGTCGCCGAAGTCGCGTCCGACCTGGTCCAGGGCGAGCCACTGTTCAGGCTGCACAATGCCGCCCGGTGCCCGTACGCGGACCATGAACTGGTAGGCTGGCTCCAGCTTGCTGCGCCGGCGCTCGTCCCGCAGGTCGCGGTCGTCCTGCTGGTAGGTGCCGTGGAACTTGAGCAGTTGGACGTCGTCTGTGCGCACCGCCGCCGTGAGGGGGTCCTGGAGGCTCTCACGGATCGTGCCGCGCAGGAAGTCACTGCCAGCCTTGATGCGTTCCACATCGCTCGGCTGACCGGACATGGGTGCACCTCCTAGTACACGTCGCGCAGGTAGCGCCGGGTCCGCTGCAGCTCCGCGAGATAGGCCTCCGCCTGGTCAGGGTCGAGTCCGCCCTGGCGCCCGACGATTGCCAGCAGCGCCCGGTGCACATCGGGGGCCATGCGGTCCCTGTCTCCGCACACGTACACCGAGGCCCCTTCCCGCAGCCAGGCGTACAGTTCGCGCTCATGCTCCAGCATGCGGTGCTGGACATACACCTTGTTCGGTCCGTCCCGGGAGAAGGCGATGTCCATGCGGGTGAGAACCCCCTGCTCGACCCAGCGCAGCCAGTCGGTCTGATACAGGAAGTCCGTCCGGAAGTGGCGATCCCCGAAGAACAGCCAGCTCGGGCCCCCGCCGCCGGTCTCCGCGCGCTCCTGAATGAAGGCGCGGAAGGGCGCGACACCCGTGCCCGCGCCGATCATGATCAGCGGGGTCGCGGGGTCAGACGGCAGGCCGAAGTTCGGATTCGCCTGCACGAACACGGGCAGGCGCTCGCCCGGCTCCCGCACCGCGAGGTAGTCGGAGCAGACCCCCCGCCGCGAGCGTCCGTGGGCCCGATAGTCCACCAGGCGCACGGTGAGGTGCGGTTCCTCCGGATACGCCGCCGGTGCGCTGGCGATGGAATACAGGCGGGGCGGAAGTCTGCGCAGGGCGCCCACGCAGACGGGTGCCGGCACCCCCCGCAGCGAGAAGTCGCGCAGGAGGTCCACGAGGTCGCGACCTGCGACGTAGGAGCGCAGCTCGGCCTCCCGTTCCGGCCGCAAGAGATCGCTGAGGGGGCCCGCGCCGGTGACCTCCGCCAACCGCGCGAGCAGGGGCCGGGTCAGGACGGTGAGCTCGTACCGCTCCGTGAGGGCCTCCACCAGGGGCATCCCGTCGTCCAAGGACGCGTTCGGGTCCCAGTCGGCCGCCTGGATCAGCTCCTCGACGAGGTCGCGCCGGTTCCTGGCATGGACGCCGAGCGCGTCGCCGGGCTGCCAGGTGAGACCGGAGCCCGCCAGCGAGATCTCCACGTGCCGGGTCGAGCGGTTGGAGCCCCGGCCGCTGAGCTCGATGTTCTCCAGGATCTCGGCCGGGAAGGGCCGGGAGCGCCCATAGTCCGGGCTCGCCACCGGGCTCGCGACAACCTGGGGCGTCCTCTCCGGGGCCAGGACGGGGCTCGCCGGGGCGCCAGCCTCGGCGCCCAGGGCCGCCAGCACGCCCCGCATCCACGATTCAGCCGCGTCGTCGTAGTCCAGGTCGCAGTCGGCCCGCGGGTGCAGGGGCGTGGCACCCAGCTCCCGCAAGCGCTCGTCCATGTCCCGGCCCGTCTTGCAGAAGTGCTCGTAGGAGCTGTCTCCCAGGGCCAGGACCGCGAAGCGCAACTGGGCCAGCTTGGACGCCTTCCGGCTGGTCAGGAATTCCACGAAGGCGACGGCGTTGTCCGGCGGATCGCCGTCCCCCTGCGTGCTGGTGACCACCAGCAACCGCCGTTCCTGGGTCAGGCGCCGAGGGTCGTAGTCGCGGAGGGAGTGCACCGTGACCGGCAGGCCCTGTTGGCGGACGCGCTCCGCCAGCTGTTCGGCCAGGGCCTTCGCGTTGCCGGTCTGGGAGCCGTAGACCACGGTCACGGCCGCCGCGGGGTCGGGAGCGGCGACCGGAGCCGGCGCTGCAGTGGACTGCGCGTCCTGCCACCCGGCCAGGTAGCCGCCAAGCCAGCTGCGCTGCTCCGCCGTGAGCGTGGGCAGCAGACGTTGGGCCAAGTCGGTCTGCGCAGGGCTCAGTGGACCCGCGATCATCGCCTGTTCCACCCCACTCTCGCCAGGTGGCGGAGCAAAGACCACTCCTGGCTCTCCGACGAGGGATGACGCCGCTCCGCGGCCCGCCACCCCTCTGGACCCCGCAGGGTCGTCAGCACAGAACCCAGGGACCCGGCGGCAGGAGACAGGGGATGCATGAGAGTAAACACCGCTATTCCTCAATGTTACAGGGTAAATACCATGGGATCCACCGAGCCGTCAAGGGTGCCGCGTGTGTACGGCCGGATGGGCGCCTGGCCCTGGACCTTCGGAGGAATCCCGGCGTCGCCGGCCGCTTGAGGGGAAGCAGCTGGGTGCGGGGGGCCGGAGGCCCGTGGCCAGAGAGCCGATTGGGGTGAGCTTCGGCCCCAGATCGCTGCCGATCACGTTGGCCAGGGCCACGGTCGACGCCGTGGACGCCCGTGGCCTGGATGGCCAGGGCGTTGACCATGACAGTCGGCATGTTGTTCATCACGGCCAAAGGCCGGCCGCAAGATAGCCGGTGTAGAGCACAGACGCCAGAGGGCCGTGCCGCTGTGCCCACTCAAGCGAACGGCCGACCAGGGCGATCAGGTCGGCGTCCCGCAGACCGAATACCACGACATACATGCCGATCGAGAAGACGACGATCTTCCACGGAGCCTCGAGTACCAGATGGCGGATGTTCACCGCCGGGCTGCGCAGGGCGAACAGGAGCAAGAGGATCGCGGCCCCGCCGGCGATGGCCGACACCGGCAGATGCAGGGACTGGCTTGCGAGGTAGCCGGCCAACAGCAATGCGAGCACCAGCCAGGACAGGCGGAAGAGCCGCGGATCGCGGATGGCGCTGGCGGGGCTGCTGAGTCCGTCGGTCGGCACCGTATGCGGCAGAGCGCGCCGATACAGCAGGTACAGCGCGACCAGGCTCGCGGCCAGCGCGGCGAGGTCGACCGGCAGCATGCGGGCGGCGTAGGCGGCGAACCCGGGATGGAAGAAGTCCGCGGAGACGATGTTCACCAGGTTGCTGACCACCAGGGGCAGCGAGGTCGCGTCCGCGATGAACCCACCCGCCATCACAAACGCCAGGACGGCGCTCGCCGGCAGCCGCAGGGCCTTGACCTGCTCGCAGATGATGGGCGTCAGGATCAGGGCCGCGCCGTCGTTGGTGAACAGGGCGGCCACCAGAGCCCCCAGCAGGAGGCTGAAGACGAACAGGCGCAGCCCGCTGCCGCGGGCGGCCCTCGCCATGTGCAGTGCGGCCCACCCGAATAGGCCGATGGCGTCGAGCACCAGTGAGATCAGGATGACCGCCACGAAGGTCACGGTGGCATCCCACACCAACTCCACGACGCGTGCCGCGTCCGTCAGGGACACGATGCTCAGGACGCCAGGGCGCCCCCGGCCGCGGCCGGCCAGCCGATGGATAGGCCCCGCGGCTGGCAGATGACCAGGACCAGGACAGCGGCAAAGAGCAAGAGGGCCAACAGACCGTGCATTGTACCCTCCGGGTGTGTGGGCCAGGGTGCCGGGACACGGTGCTCGACCGGGCCCCGGTGCAGCCGCGACGGGGCGCTGGCGCTCAGGTGTCCGGGTGGTGAACGGGCCTGCCGGCCGAACGCTGACCGGATGGGGGGAGATGTTCGGTCCACGGGCCTGGGGGCGTGGGCGCCCGGGGTTCACCGCAATCCGCCCCTGCTCCCGCCAGTGCGGACTCCAGCTCCGACGGTAGCCAGACCTCCTCCAGCACCGCTGGGGCCAGGGCCGGAAGGCCCTCACATGCGCGGTAATAGACCCACATCCCACGACGCTGGTCCTGCACCAGGCCTGCGTCCTTCAGCCTGCGCAGGTGGGCACTGGTGGCCGGCTGGCTGATGGGGAACAGAACTCCCCTCGATGCAACAGGGCCAGGAGCTGCAGCCGCGTCTCGTCGCCCAGGGCTCGCAGGAGGTCCACGGCCTGGGACACCGCTGTGCTCATGCCATAACCATATCACGATGTCCATATCTCGTGACCGGTCGTTTCGCCGCTGTCGTGTCCCGCAGGTGGCGGCAACGATGCAGGCGAAAGGACGAACCTCGTCGCGGAGCCGACCGTTGCGCTGGGGGAGTGAGCGGGTTGCGCATCCGTCTTCTGGGAACTGCGGCCGCAGAGGGTTGGCCGGCCCTGTTCTGCCGCTGTCCGCACTGCCGCCGTGCCCGGGAGGCGGGGGGCAGAAGCCTGCGCAGCCGGGCGTCCGCCAACGTGGACGGGATCTTTCAGTTCGACTTCGGCCCGGACAGCCAGCACCACGTGCTGGGCGGCAACGACCTGTCGGCGGTGGAGCACCTGATCTTCACACACTCCCACACCGACCACCTGTACCCGGGGGATCTGGCCATGCGTGTGCCCCCGTATGCCCACGGGCAGGACCGGCCGCTGTCGGTCTACGGCAATGATCGGGTTGTGGCTCGCCTCGGTGCGGCGTTGGGCGATGTGACGCGCCTGGGGCTCGAACTGCATCAGATCGAGCCCTTCCAGGCGGTCGCCGTGGGGGACGCCACACTGGTGCCGCTGATCGCCGACCATGATCGCCATGAGACCTGCCTGATCCACCTCTTCGGGCACGAGGGCCGCTGGCTGCTGTACGGCCACGACACCGGATACCTCCCGGAGACGACGTGGGCATTCCTCGGCACGTGGGCCGCCGCGGGCGGACGGCTGGACGTGGCCTTTCTAGATTGCACCAACGGACCCGGTGAGGGTATGCGCTTCCACATGGGGCTGGGGGGAGGCGCCAGGGTCCGCGAGCGCCTGCTCGACCTCGGTGCCGCCCGTGGGGACACCCGTTTTGTGCTGACGCACTTCTCGCACAACGGAGGCCTGCTGCACGAGGAACTCGTGGAGCGAGCTGGCCCCCTCGGCTTCGAGGTCGCATACGACGGCATGGAGATCCAGGCTCTGTAGGTGTCGTTGAAAAACGCGCGTACTAGACGCCGACCCAGAGCCTGGGCATGGGACTGCCCTGGGACCCATGGCCCGTAGGCGGAGGAGGTCCAGGGTTCCCGAGAGGTGGGCGGTGCGGAGAGTCGTCGTGGATGCTGTGGACGAGCAACGTGTTGAGCAGTGCTGCGATGTGTAGCAGGTGGTTCCTGCCGCGCATGGTCTTCCAGTCCGGGGAGAAGGTGTGGTGGCACGGCGGACGGCGATCTCCCGGAACGCCACGCCCCCCGCGCGCCGCCCGCGCGCGGACCGGGGAACCGACCAAGGAGAGTTGCCCAGCCCTGGGGCGCCGTGCGCGCTGTAGGACGCACACAACCGAGGGTGGGCCGCCCAAGCGGCCACGGACACGGGAAGCGAATGGAGCGACGTGGTCGGACTTGCACCGCCATCGTCCCGCTGGTGGCGGGCCGTGCTGCTCCTTGCACCAACGCCGCGCCTGACCACTTCGCTGACCGCCCCTTTCCCTCCTGCGCCGTGGTGAAATCCGCGGCGGCGTCGCGCACAGGGATCGAACGCGGGGCCTGCACCATGAAGTGCGTGATATCCGCATTCGGGGGAATCCCGACGAACGTACCGCGGCCCAGGCCGCGCGGCGTGCGGAGCTCCGGCGGCAGCTCGGGTCTGCATCAAGGCCGGTGGCCACGTTGGTGACGGCGTGCCCCAGGGCCGTCATTGCCCACCGGGACGCGGTCTGGCCCTCGGCGGTCAGTCTGAACATCGGCTGCGGCATCAAGCCCGTGCGCACGGTGGTCTTCGGGCTTGGCCGGGGAACTCGCTCCGCCCATCCGTCCTCGACCGAAGCAGGGCATCGACTTCGCGAGCCGAGAACGGCCTTGGTCTGTGAGAGGCGGGTGGTCGACTGAAGCGGACCCGCGTTTTCCCCGCGGTACCGTGTGCGGATGGAGAAACCCAGTCGTCTTGCCGTCTGCCCTGTTGAGGACGCCTATCCGCATCCCATGACGCCATCATCCCGCCGCGGGCGGGGTATGCCAAGCACCAAGGTCAAGTCCATGGATGGAGGCAGGGCGGGGGCCCTGTGTGATACAGACCGTGTTCAGCCGCTTCGTGGGCGGCTTCTGCTCGTCACCACCCAGTGGATCACATCCTTTTCCTGGTCCCAACCCGTCTGGCGGAGGAACTCGGTGATGTGCGCCGTGTACGCGCGCGAACCACGCTTCGACCAGAACCGTACCGAGGTGACCAAGCGTTTCAGGCAGGCGCCACACTCCTCAAAGTGAAAGCGCCTATCCTCCGGGGTCTGCCATACCGCTTCAGCGGCTGCGGCCACGTCCGGATGAAATGCCGGATGGCACGTGGCCAACACCCGCCGCTGCAGTTCCCACACGTCCGGCTCGAACCCCTCGAAACCGTAACTCAGGTCCGGGTCCAGTTCGTGCGTGACCCGCAGGCCCGCCAGCATATACGCCTGTGCTGTCCACGCATCGTCCCAGTGCGGATGATGCCACGCCATCCACCCGGCCTGCTGCTCCATGTAGAACAGTAGATGGCCGTGGGCGCCCGTGCTCTCCTCCTGGCGCAGGTCCGCAAAGCGCCCCTTGACGGCGTTCCATCGCCTCTCCAGGTAGTATGGTGTCACCGGGGCGGATGCCGCGTTCGCGGCCCGGCGATCCACCGTATCTTCCGTCGCTTCCATATCCCCGTCCCACCTTCGACGTGCTGCCCTGGCGCCAGCCCGTGGTTCCTCCGGTGGGCTGTGCTCGCCAGGGTTACCGCGCGTTGTCCGCACCCTGCGGGTCCATCACGGCCCCGGCCCTTTCCGCAAATGGGCGTACCAAAACGTGATCGTCCTTGCGCCCGCTGTTCGACATCATTCTACACAGCCGGCCCAGGTCCCTTGCGCACCGGGCGCTCGGAGCCACGCCTCCGTCGACGCATCAGGCCGTGCGGCCGCCCGAGGCCCAGGCCCGAGAGCACCGCGCCGGACCCGCCGACTGTGGACCGGGCTACCCCGGTCGGCGGAGAGATCGACGCTGGCGCCGTGGTCGCGGTGGGCAGCGGGGTCAGTGTCGGTATCGCCGAAGCACACCCTCGCTCGGGTGCTGTGTGTTGACGCGGCGGCCAGGGCGGCTCTCAAATCGGGACGCAACGATCCCTGCCCGTGCCGCAGCGGCCACAAGTGCAAGCGCTGCCGCGGGGCCCGGCGGCGCCCGCCTGCGTCGGTCACCTTGTCAGACCATCCCGGGGAACCCCTGCTGGCGCAGTGCCTCATACACCGCGATCGACACCGCGTTGCCGAGGTTCAGGGATCGCCAGTTCGGCAGCATGGGCACCCTGACCCAGCTCCGCGGGTGGGCTTCCAGCAGGGATGGCGGCAGGCCGCGGCTTTCGCGGCCGAAGACGAGGGCATCCTCGGACCCGAACGGGATGGCCACATGCGGCTGACCGCCACGGGTGGTAAACAGCCGGAGAGTCCGGCCGCCGAGCGCGGCGAGGCAGTCGGACCAGCTGTCGTGCACCGCGACGTCAAGCCCGGGCCAGTAGTCCAAGCCAGCGCGGCGGAGGTAGCGGTCCTCCAGCGAGAACCCCAGCGGACGAACCAGGTGCAGGCGGCAGCCGGTCACCACGCACGTCCGCGAGATGTTGCCGGTGTTGCTGGGGATCTCGGGTTCCACGAGCACCACCTGCAGCGGCGAGTTCCTCACCCCACGCCCGTCATTCCGCGCCGGACCCGGCATCAATCCTGCAGACTCAGGACCAGCAACTCGCGTTTGAACAGTCGCACGCCCAGGGCGACCAGGACAATGGCCAGCCCTCCCAGCAGGGCCACCGCACGCTCCAGCCAGGACATGGTGAAGTGCAGGTGGACCAGGTTCAGCAGCAGGGGTGCGGCCAGGACCGCCAGACTGAGCATCGTCACCATGTATGCCGCGCGCTGGTCGCCCACCCGCAGGGCCACGAAGGTCCCGACCGTCGCCAGGTACACGCAGAGCGCGGCGGAGGCACCAAGGATGAGCAGCCGCCCCTGGGGCAGGGCCAGATAGGACCAGGTCCATGCGCCGTGGTGCTGGAGATTGGTTGCCAGCAGTTGCACGGCCGCGGTCAGCAGCGTGCTCGTGTAACCGAGCACCGAGGCCACCAGCACCTTACCCGCGAAGATGGCCGAGTCCGAGAGACGCGTCGCCAGAAGATACTCCAGGGTCCGCCCGCTTCTCTCGTGCAGGACCAGGTCCGGCGCTGACTGGGCTACCACGATCACACCGGCGAAGAGGGCGTAGAAGAGACCCAGGAGGGTCAGAAGCGGGTTGGCGCCGGCAGCGGCATGCCGGCTCTCCAATGAGGGGACCAGGCCCATGATCAGCACGGCGAGGGCGAAGATGCGCAGAAAGCGTCTGTTGCCAATAAGTTCGGCGACTTCCTTCCAGAGCATCGTCCCCAGATCAGCCATGTTCCCCGCCCCCCACGACCGACAGGTAGACGTCCTCGAGCGAACGCCGCTCGGGGACCACCGCGCGCACGCCCGCCCCGGCGGCTACCAGCGCAGCCACGACCCCCTCCACGTCCTCGGCGCGCGCGAGCTCGACGCGGTACTCGCCTTCCCCCGACTGCGGCTGGAGGGTCGCGCCCTCCGGCAACCGCAGGGATGCGGCCGCCGCCCCATCCAGGCGCGTGCAGCGGAGGCGCACCGCGGGGCGGTCCCCCGTGCCCAGCTGATCTGGAGCACCCAGGGCGACCAGTTTTCCCGCCTGGATGATCCCCACCAGGCTGCAGATGCGCTGCGCCTCGTCCAGGTGGTGGGTGCAGAGGAAGATCGTTCTCCTGCCCTCCTCTGCCAGGGAGAGAAGGATGTCGCGCAACATGACGATATTGACGGGGTCCAGGCCCGAGGTGGGCTCGTCCAGGACCAGCAGCCTGGGTTCGGCCAGCAGGGCACGGGCGATGCCGAGCTTCTGGCGCATCCCCTTGCTGAATCCCGAGACGCGCTCGGCGCGCCGGTCCCAGAGGTCCACGCGGCGCAGGGCGGCCTCGCTGCGCATGCGGCGTTCCCGCGCCGGCAAGCGGGCCACACGCCCCGCGAACTCAAGGTTCTGCCAGGCCGTGAGCCGGTCATACAGCCCGACCTGATCCAGGAGTACGCCCGTGGCGGCGCGCACGCGCGTCCCCTCCCGCAGAGGGTCCAGGCCCAGCGTGCGCACGGTGCCGCTGGTGGGAGGCAGAAGCCCGAGCAGCATCCGCACCGTGGTGGTCTTGCCGGAGCCGTTGGGCCCCAGAAAGCCGAAGACGCTGCCGCTGGGCACCTCCAGATCCAGGCCGGCAACCGCTGGGCGTACGCCAAAACTCCGACCCAGACCGCGGCAGACGATGGCCGAGGCCTCTGGCAACACCCGCCACCCCTTTTCGGGTGTACTGTACCATGCGGAGGCCTTGGGAGAGGGGGAGAAGGGGTGTCTGGGATGTGGAACAACATGAAGAAGGCGGCCATCGCCGGTGCGGCGCACATGGCCGTGAGCGCGGAGCAAGCGACCCGCCGGCTGGATCTGCAACGGCGCCTGGGCGAGCAGGAGGGGCAGCTCGAGGCGCACTATGCCGCGCTTGGGCGGCTGACGGCGGCCGCCGTGCGGGAGGGCAGGGTGCAACTGCCCGGCGCTCAGGAGCACCTGGCGGGCGCGGAGACCGCAGAGGCCCAGATCGCGCGCCTGCGGGCGGAGCTTGACCGCCTCGGCAGCTGAGGCTGGCTGCGGCGGCGCGGCACGTTCGTCGGGTCGCGTTGCCAGGCCGCGGCGCGCCTGGCTCCCCGTGCGGACCGGCCCACCGCTGGCGGGCGCCGGGGCTGGGTTGGCGGAGATCGGCCGAGCCCACTCAACCCAGCCGCCAAGGCCGTCGATAAGAACAGGGAAGACGGCGTCCTGGGCCAGGATGGGGAGACGGGGTCTTGACAGGCAACGCTCTGGGGTGGCTGGGCCGGATCCGTCCACACTTTTCGCTGGGGACCCGTTTCACCGTGGCGCTGCTCATCACCGTGGTGCCCATCGTGGGTCTGGCCGCCCTCAGCGTCCAGGGGATCCGCACCAACATCAGCACGTTCGTGGCGGCGCAGGCGCTCACGGAGACAGAGCGCATTCCCATTCTGCAGTTGCAGGGCGCCCTGCGCTCCGGACCCGGGATCGACGTCATCCTCGGCGTGGCGGGCGCGCAGCAGGCGTATGCCCGACAGCAGGGAGAGGTGAGCACCGGCTTTCTGCGGGCGCTCGGCGACCCCTGGGACCCTGAGGAGGCGCGCCGGCTCGAGCGTGCCCAGCAGCAGTGGCAACAGGCTGAGCAATTTGTCCAGGCGGCTCCGGGGACCCCCGCCGCGAGCCGGGCGGAACTGGTGGGCGCCTATATGGACGCCATTCACGCCAGCCGTTCCACTCTGGGCCTGCTCATGGCGGTGACCACCGGCGAGTCCCAGAGGGCCCTGGCCGCCATTCAGCAGCGGGAACGGCACCAGATCGTTCTGGCGCTCCTGGCCGTCGTCGTGGCCCTGGCGGCCGCCCTGGGTGCGGCCTTCTGGCTCCGCTGGATCGTGGTCGGCCGTGTGCGCCAGCTCGTGCGGGCGGTCGAGCGCCTCGAACGGGACGGGGTCCTACCCACACCATGGCCAGACGAACTGGGGGAGGTCTCCGCCGCGCTGGCCGCCATGTGGCAGGCGGTGCGGGCGCAGCGGGCGCAGTTGCGGCACCGCGCGCTGCACGACCCCCTGACGGGTCTCGGCAACAGGCGGCTGGCCACCGCCGTCGGCGCGCGTTCCCTCACGGCCCTGATCACGCTGGACCTCAACAACTTCAAAGCGGTCAACGACGTTCTGGGTCACGCGGCGGGGGACAGGATGCTGCGCGTGGTGGCACGGCGGCTGACGCGCGCCGTGCGCCCGGTCGACACCGTGGTCCGCCTGGGTGGCGACGAGTTCGCGGTGCTGGTCCACGACCCCGCCACACGGCAAGAGGTGGGCACGTTGGCCCAGCGGCTCGTCGACTTGTTGGCTGAACCGGTGCGGTTGGGACGGCGGATCTGGTCCATGGGTGCCAGCGTGGGGATCGCCCTGGCCCAAGATCTGACCCCCGCTGACGGAGGCGCCGCCGCCCTGGGGCAGCGGCTGCTGACCGCCGCGGACGTGGCGATGTATGACCGCAAGCAGAGCGGCAGCCACGGGATCACCTTCTACGAGCCGTCGATGCAGGAGACCCTGGTCCGGGAGTTGGACCTCGAACGTTCCCTGACCGATGCGGTGGAGTGCGGCGGGCTGACGGTCCACTACCAGCCGTTCGTCAAGCTGGGCCAGCACGCGCTTGTGGGGGTGGAGGCCTTGGTGCGGTGGCAGCACCCGACGTGCGGCCTGCTGGAGCCAGGGTCCTTCATCCCGCTTGCCGAGCGGAGCGACCTGATCGTCGCGCTGGGCTGGAGTGTCCTGGACTCCGCTCTGGGGCAGGTGGCGATCTGGCGTCAGCGCGATCTCTGGCCGACCGGAGCGCGCTTGGCGGTCAACATCGCTCCGGGGCACTTCACCCGGCCCGACTTCGTGGCCGGTGTGCGCGGCCTCCTGCAGGAGCACGGACTGCCGGGATCGGTCCTCACGATTGAGATCACCGAGACGACCGCCATGGTGGACATCGAGACCTCGAAGGCCACCCTGCGGGCGCTGCGGGAGCTCTCCATCCAGGTGGCCATCGACGACTTCGGCACCGGGTACACCACCCTGGGCCACCTCGCCGAACTGCAGGCCGACATCGTGAAGATCGACCGCTCGTTCCTGCAGCCGGAAGCGGACATTCAGCATTCCTCTGTGGTCCTGGCCATCCTGGCTCTGGCGCGTTCCCTGCACTTCCAGGTTGTGGCGGAGGGGGTGGAGACCTCCTCCCAGGAAGAGTGGTTGCGTTCCCAATGTTGCGACATGGCGCAGGGGTTCCTGTTCGCCCGTCCTCTTCCCAGCGCCGAGTTCGAAACGCTGGTGCTGCGCCCCCTGGCCCCCACCACCTGAAGGGGGTCTCCCCTGGCCGCCAACCCGAGAGCTGTGCGGCGTGGTCCGACGAACCTCCCGGACTTCGCAGGGACACGCACTGCTGGGCCGAAACCCGCCGGCATGGGGGTGTGCCGTTTGGCGCTCCGGGTGGGGATCATCGGGTGCGGCGGAGCGGGTGGTGAGCACGCGCGAGCGTACGGCAAGCTGGGGTCGCGCGTGGAGTTGGTGGGCGTCTGTGACATCGACGCCGGCAGGGCCGAGCGGCTGGCGACGGCCAGCGGCACTCGGCCCCATGCCGCGGTGCGTGACCTCCTCGACGAGGGGCGACCCGACCTGGTCTCCGTCTGCACGGCCGAGTACCACCACGTCCAGCCGGTGCTGGATGCGCTGGCGGCCGGCTCTCACGTGCTCTGCGAGAAACCCATGGCCCACACCGTGGCCGACGCGCGCAGGATGGTCACGGCGGCGAGCGCGGCCGGGCGGGTCCTTGGCATCGACTACAACTACCGCCACATGCCGGCCTTCCGCGCGCTGCGCGCGGAGATCACGGCAGGAGCGCTGGGCCAGGTCCTGCTGGCCCAGATCACGGCGCATGCCTTCTGCTACCACCACGCGCTGGATCTGGTTCGCTTTCTCTTCGGGGAGGTCGTCGAGGTCGCCTCCTGGGTGGATGATGTGCAGGCCCGCCGGAACTTCCCATGGACCACGCCCGAGGAGTTCCTCTACGTCCCGTCGGTCTCCGCGACCGCCCTGCTGCGCATGCGTGGCGGCGCCACGGTGACCCTTGCCGCGAGCCGTCTGCGCTCGCTGGAGGATACGCTGCTGGATGTCGAGGTGGTGGGGGAGCGGGGCCGCATCGCCCTGCGCGGCCTGCCGGTCGGAGACACGCGGCCGCGGCGGGTCGAGTGTTGGCCAGGGGATCCGGCTGCCGCCGAGCGCCTGGGGGAGGCTCGCGCAGGCCAGCCGCCCTTCTCCCTCTCCGCCGCCTTCTCCGCGTCGATCGCCGCCTTTGTGACAGCCCTGGAGGCGGGCCAGCCGGTTCCGACCGAGGGCCGGGACGGCGTCGCCGCCCTGGTCCTGGACCAGGCCGTCGTGCAGGCGCACCGCCTGGGCACGGTGGTTCGGCTCGGCGGCTGAGCGCCCGGGTTGGACGTGCATCCGCGGCCGCCGCGCGCCGACTGCGATGGCGACTGTTTGCGGCGAGGTCGGCGAGCGGGTCACCGGGAGGGGGGATAGGGGTGCGCCTGCGGGGGGCTGTCCCCGTGTTCCTCTGCGGCCTGGTCCTCAGCCTGAGCGGATGCGGCCGGGGTTCGCCCGCGGCGTCCGTGTCCGAAGCCCCGGCGCAGACCATCGCGGGCTTTGGGGCCTCCGGGGCGTGGTGGCCCCTCGACCTGGGTTGGTTCTCTCCCGCCAACCAAGAGCGTGCCGCAAACCTTCTCTTCGGACCCCAGGGCATGGAACTGAGCGTCTACCGGTACAACATCGGAGCCGGCGGACTCGGGGTCCGGACCCCAAGTCGCGCCGCCCCAGGGTTCTTGGAGCGCCCCGGGGTCTACGACTGGACGGCTGATCCCTCGGGCCTGACCTTCCTGCGGTACGCAGCCGCCGCCCACGTTCCGGTCCTCATCGGCTTCGCCAACAGCGCACCCCCGGTCTGGAAAACCCCCAACGCCCGCACCCACCAGCGGGAGGCCTGCGGAGGCGGTCTGGCGCCGGGCGATGAGGAGGCCTACGCGCAGTATCTGGCCGACATCGCCGTGCACCTGCACGACGCCGACGGCATCACGCTGGGATACATCAGCCCGATGAACGAACCGGATTACACGTTTGACACGTGCGACCAGGAGGGTATGACCGTCGCCCCGGCCCAGCGTGCGGTGCTGATCCGGGACCTGGCCGCCCAGCTCCAATCCCGCGCGCCCTACACGCGGATCATCGCCGACGAATCCAGCCAGGTGAGCCGCCAGCTCCTGCCGGAGGCTCCGCGGTGGTTGCCGCAGGTGGCGGGCGACATCGCGGCCATCGCCCACCATACTTACGACTACCCCAACAGTGCCACGCTGAGGCGCGCGGCGGCCGTGCTTGGCCGCTACGGCAGGCCGCTGTGGATGACGGAGATCTGCTGCTATAACGGCAAGGGCTTCGGCCGGGGCTACGACCCCACGATGACTGGGGCGATGTGGCTGGCCGATGACATCTGGCGCGACCTCACGCAGGCCGACGATGCCTCCTTCCAATGGTGGCTGGCCTTCTCGTCGGCACTGGGGTGTGACCCGACTGGACAGGCGGGCTGCCCCTCCCAGCCCAACGCCAGGGGCTGGAACGACGGCCTCGTGTACTACGACCCCAACTTCCGCCTGGATGGCAACCAGACGCTGTATCTGACCAAACGGTTCTGGGTGTTGGGCAACTTCAGCCGCTACGTGCGGCCGGGCGCCGTGCGCCACGATGTCAGCGGCGTTCCCGCGGGCCTGCGCGTCGCCGCCTTTGCCACGACCAGCGGCTGGACCGTGGTCGCCATCAACGACCGCGTCGCGGGCACCGCTCCGGTCACCCTGCGCCTGCGCTTTCCGGCGGGGTCTCACCCGCACGCCGTGGGGGCCTTCCAGACCAGTGCGTCGCGGGACCTGCAGGCGGTCCGCCTGCCCAGCATGCACGGAGGAACCATGCGGGACAGCCTGCCGCCCGAGAGCGTCACCACATTCCTGCTGGGCCGATGATCCCGGTTGGGCGAGCCTCTCGTGCGTGCGCGCGGGAGGGGGCCCAATACGGGGTTCAGGCCAGCATCTTCACGCCGCCCAGGAGCACCAGGAGTGCGATCCCCAGCTTCAGGGGTCGTGCCGGAACATGGTGAGCCAGGCGGCTGCCGAGCAGGATCCCGGGCACCGAGCCGACCAGCAGGTTGCCGGCCAGAGGGATGTCGACTGTCCCGTTGGCGAGGTGCAGAAGGGCGGCCACGGCACTGAGAGCGGCCGCGTTGGCGATGTCGGTGGCGACCGCCTCTCGGGCCCCCAGGCCCGAGAACGTCAGCAGGAAGAGCATGAACAGCGAGCCGCTGCCGATGGAGGTCAGCCCCACCAGGAACCCGACCATCCCCGCGACCACGCAGATGAGCCAGGGCCGGGTCTCCGCCAGGTCGACCGGCCGCGGCAGGATCCCGCGCAGGGCCAGGACCTCCTTGGCGACGATCGCCAGAGAGGCGACAACCAGCACGACCGCCAGCGCGATCCGCAAGAAGTGCTCCGCGACGCCGTGCGGCATCAGTTGCGTGATCTCGGTGCCCGCGGCCGTGCCTGGGACGCTGCCCAGGGTCATCCAGAGGACCCACGTGCGGTTCACCAGCCGGTGCGCGGCGTTGCGCCACGTCCCCACCAGCTTGGTGACCGACCCGTAGGCGAGGTCCGTGCCAATGGCGATGCTGGGGTGGAAGCCGAGCAGGATGAGGGTTGGCGCCATCAGGACCCCGGCGCCGACACCGGAAAGCCCGACAAAGATCCCCACGACGAGTCCCAGCCCCGCGATCTCCAGAGACATTGACCGTGACCCCCCGCAGCACCGCCGTGCGACCGGGCGGCAACGGATCGCCAGACGCCCAAGCTCACCGGCCCGCGCGCCGTGCCCCCGCCCCGTCGTCGCCTGGCGGCCGGTGTGTTGTGGGTGAGCGCAGGCGCCTCGGGCCTCCGGCCCCCCTCGGTCCTCCGGCCCCCCTTGGGCCGGTGCGGGTCCGGCCTGCCCGACCGTGGCGTTGCCCGCGGTCGGATGGGCGGGGCGTTCCGGCATCCCGCGGCGACATCTCGGGCAACCGCGTCGGGAGCGGGCCGACCGTCGCCTTCGCCGCGAGGTCCCCCCGGCTTCCGAGCCCCGCGTCCCGCCCACCGGGGGTCTCTGGCCAACCCGCAAGGTTCTCGCCACCGTATGAGAAGGGGGCTCGGCGAGGTTCCGGCCGCGCTTCGGTGCCCAGGCCCGGGTCGGTCCTTGCGGACGGGGGCTGGCCCGGGGGGGGCCAGGACGCCGCGCTCGGACCCGCCCCTCTCTGCTGGGCCAACCAGCCCTCGGCCGGGTCAGGTTTGCTTCCAGTTCCCGGGAGCGCGACCAAGAACGACTGGGTGCTGCTCCCGGCTCGTCGCCACCCTGGTGCGTCACGCTGGCCCAGGTGCCGTGGAGGCCGAGGAGGACGCGGATGGGGGGTGCCGCGCGCCTGGCGCGGTCAGGGTGGCTCCCTTGCCTGGCCCTGCTCACCATGATCCTGGATGTCGCTGAGTATTGCGCCGGCCCCTGAGGCTCAACGGGACGAGCCACAGCGCCGCGGCCGAACGGTGCTTGTGATGCGCGGGCGGCGTGCATGAGACCGTGGGCATATGGTCGGACCTATGCGAAATTCACGATGATCTCGGCCCTTGGGCTCTGCGGGTGCTCCCTGCGGGGGCACGCCGCAGCTCACCCTGACGATCGACATGTCCCGGCACGGTCCCGCGATCCCCCGCCGACTTCGTTGAAGGCGGGCTCGCCTCGGGCAGCACACCGGCGA
>JAKAUG010000042.1 GCA_021827805.1 Bacillota bacterium
TGCGCCCTCGCCAGGGGATCGTCTGCCGGGGGCCGCGCACACTCGGGGCTCCGAGGGTATCGGGGCTCCCGATGGGACTCCCAGATGCGGTCCGCCGGGCTGAGGCGGTCGGTCCGCCCGTGCGCGCCAGGCTCAGGTCCCGCCAACCGCTGCTGGCTCGGGTTTTCGCACGGTGTCAGCGGTTCCTGCCGCCGAGCCCCGGGACCGGCAGGGTCCCCGCCGCCCGGCCTGGGGTGGCAGAGCCCTGCGGCGCACTTGCGGATCCGGGTGCTTGGTGCATACTCGGGCCGTTGGCCGCCGGATGTCGCGCGAGCCGGGAGGCGAAGGCCGACGAGCGAGGTCGGGTCCGCGGCAGAGCCCGGAACGCTCCCCCTGTTGGAGGTTCGGGGCCTCAGCGTGAGCTTCCCCGGGAATGTTCAGGCCCTGCGGGACCTGTCCCTGCGCGTGGCGCGAGGCTCTGCGCTCGCGCTGCTCGGGGAATCGGGGGCGGGCAAGTCCACCGCGGTCGCGGCCATCGCCGGCCTGTTGCCGAGGGGCGCCACGGCGCGGGGCCAGGTTCTCCTGGCGGGGGAAGACCTGGGGAGGCTGGATCCAGGGCAGTGGCGCGGCAGGCGAGTGGCCACCCTCTTCCAGGACACCGGGGACGCCCTGGACCCCACGATGACGGTGGGCGCGCAGATCGCTGAGGTCTGCCGCCTGCGGCTGGGTCTGGGGCGTGCCGAGGCGCGGGGGCGAGCCCTCCACGCGCTGAGGAGGGTGGGGCTGACCGATGTCGGGCGGATCGCGTCCGCCTTTGCGCACCAGTTGAGTGGGGGTCAGCGTCGGCGGGCACTGCTGGCGGTGGCCCTGGCCGCGGAGCCTGAGCTCCTGCTGGCGGATGAGCCCACAGCGGGCCTGGACGGCACCAGTGCGGCCCAGGTGGCCGAACAACTGGGCGCCCTCACCGGTCATGGCATGGGCCTGCTCCTGGTGACCCACGAGCTGGGGCTCGTCGCGCGGCTTGCGCGGCAGGCCCTGGTCCTGTATGGGGGCACGGTGCTGGAGGAGGGTGCGGCGCCAGAGCTCTTGCTCCGCCCTCGCCACCCATACACCCAGGCCCTGCTGCGGGCGGTGCCGCCAGGGCCCGGCAGGGCGACGGAGCCGCCGCGGCCCTTGCCCGGCCGAGGTCCCGGCCCAAGCGAACCCGGATGCCCTTTCGCCGCCCGCTGCCCCGAGGTCCTGCCCGTCTGCCGGCACCAGCGCCCTCCCGCGTTCGCGACTCCGGACGCTCCCACGCATCTGGTGCACTGCTGGCAGCGAGAGACACCCGGCGCCCCGGTCGGGCAGGGCGCACCTTGAGCGCCGCATGGCTCCAGGCGCGTGCTCTGGTGCTGGACTGGCACGGCCCCTCCGGGCGGGTCCGTGCGGTGGACGGTGTCAGCCTCCAGCTTGAGCCTCCGGACGCCCTCGGGCTGCTCGGTGAGTCTGGGTGTGGCAAATCCAGCCTTGCCCTGCTCCTGGCCGGGCTCGTGCCGCCGACGCGGGGACACGTTCTGCTCGGGGGCCAGCCCCAGGGCGCGACCGGGGGGTCCCGTGCCGTCCAACTCCTGTTCCAGGACGGGGGAGCCTCACTCGATCCGCGCTATCGGGTGGGGGATTCCGTGGCGGAGGCCATCACCGGCCCCCGGCGCCAGGCGCGGGGCCGCGTACCCGAACTCCTGGCCGCGGTCGGGTTGGGATCCGAGCTGGCCATGCGCTTCCCCCACCAGTGCTCTGGCGGCCAATTGCAGCGGGTGGCCCTGGCCCGAGCCCTGGCCACGGAACCCCGGATCCTGCTGGCCGATGAGCCAACGGCGGCGCTGGATCCGCTTGCCGCGGCGCAGGTGGCGGCGTTGCTGGCCGGGCTGCGGCGGACGCGCGGGCTGGGCCTGGTCTATCTGGGACATGACCTGGGCCTGGCGCGGCAGTTGTGCGGCCGCCTTGGCGTCCTGCACCTTGGCCGGCTCGTGGAGATCGGCCCCGCCGCGGGGCTGTGGCACGCCCCGCGGCATCCGCACACCCGCCAGCTGTGGGAGGCTTGGATGGACCCAGACCCTCGCCGGGCATCGCGGGCGCCCACAGGACGGGAGGAGCCCCAGGGCCCCCGTCCTCGCCAGGGATGCGCGTATGCCCCACGCTGTCCATTCGCGGTCGCCGCGTGCACGGCGCGGCGGCCGCTGCTGCGCCGCCTGGAGGACGGGCACTGGGTGGCCTGCCACCGGGCCTTGGACCTCCCGCCCTGGGAGCCGGGACAGACCGCCCAGCACGCACCCCCACGATCCCCAGGGCCTGCGCCGACAGGCCCTGCCGACTAGTCGGGCGAGGCCCCCTGCCGGGCGAGTTCCACGCCCTCCGCCTGGATGCGCTGCCGGGTGCGCTCGTCGAGCTGGTCGGCGTCCACGATCACCGTTCGCGTGCCCTGGGGATGCGTGCCCACGCGGGCGAACACGTCCGCGCGCAGCCCCCAGACCACCAGCGTGAGGGGCACCTCCGGGGTGAACGCTTCCGGCCGCAACAGATCCCCGTGGGCCAGGACCCGCGCCGCCCCGAAGTCCCGCACGAGCCGTCGCGCCAACTCGAGGGCGCGCCGCCAAGCGCGCCCGTACTGCAGCATGCGCTGATCATCCGCCGGGCGCGGAGCGGATTGCGGCCGGTGCCTGGTGCCAGCTTCCCGGATCGCCATGGCCCGCCTCCTCCACCACGCCTGCCCTGCCCTTCATGGTAGCCCCATTGCGGCGGGCCAGACCAGGGGCATGTGGACAGGCCTCAACCCGGATGGAAGCGCATGCGTCCCCACGCGGTGTCTCCCTCCCGCAGAGCCAGCCGCACGCCCGCTGGGAGGATCTCAGGCCTTCATGATGCTGACGGCCAGGGCGTCCTCCAGCCCCTCGGCGTTCTTGGTGGGCACGACGCTCGTCACCCAGGGATGCCGGCCAACGGTCGCCAGGTAGTCAGCCACCGCCGACCCGTGGATCGCGACATTGTCCGCGCACACGACGCTGCCACAGCGCAGCCGCGGGCGCAGGATTTCCAGGTAGCGGAGGTAGTCTGTCTTCACCGCGTCGATGAAGGCGAAGTCCACCGGCTCCGGGCTCGCGGCCACAAAGGCCGGGAGCGTCTGCAGGATGTCCCCGGCGACCTGGGTGATGAGGGCGGTGAGCCCGGCCTGTTCGAAATTCGACGCCGAGAGTTCCAGTTTGGCGGGCTCCTTTTCGAAGGTCCAGAGGTGCCCACCGCTCGCGTCCAGGGCGGAGGCGATGTGGATGCCGGAGTATCCGGACGAGGTCCCGAGCTCCACCGCCCGGCGCGCCCCGACCGCGCGGCAGAGGATGTGCAGAAGCCGACCGTTGTCCGCGGAAACCCTCCAGTAGGGGATACCCTGCCCACTGTCCTTCTGCTCGCGGTCCATGTCCTCGATGCGGGTCAGCGCCTCCTGCACACGCTGCGTGAACAACCCCACAATCC
>JAKAUG010000020.1 GCA_021827805.1 Bacillota bacterium
TGCCCGTGGTGCGGAGCCGCGGCTGACACAGAGTGGAAGTATTGCATGTTCTGCGGCGAGGAGATCCCCAGCCCCCGCTAGCCGCCACGCCAAACCTGCGCATGGAGCCCCCTGCCACGGGTTGGGGGGCTCTTGTTCCCTCGGACGCCGCGGACCGCTGGGGTCCACAAGACGGACAGTTCAACGGGCGGAGCGAATTCCCAACTGCAATCCGCGACGCAGATCGCGGCGGAGGAGCCAGCTGCCATACGCCAACCCGACCAGGGTGAGTAGATCTAAGACAAGATCCCAAAGGTGGGATGCCAGAAACGGTCCCCTCCGGTTGACCAGAGACAGGATATCCCAAACAGCGATCCCGCCAACGATCCCCCAGACCGCTCTTGCTCCGAAGAGAATCAGGAAGAGCCCCCAGCCAGGACTCCCGAAGTGGTACCACATGGCGATTCCACCGACCAAAGCGCTGAGTCCCAGGAGCAGTAGGAGCGCCGAGGAGAGCTCTACCCACACTACCACGGACTCCCCTCCCTTACCGAGCCCTGTCCATGTGCGCGTCTGGCACGCGATCGCCCCCTGACGGACGACCACGCGAGATGCGCCCCCAATCCCAACGCCACCGGCACCGGAAGGCTCCCGAGCAGCGGCGTACCGAAGGAGATCCACCCATGGGCGCCCGGCACCACCGCCCGGAAGACCATGGCCCCCCGGAAGACCATGGACCCCCAGAGTTGCTCGAACCCAAACAGCGTCACCACGGGAGCCCACCCGGACCTCCAACCCGACCCACGCCACGCCACCAAACCCGCCAGGAGAGCCACCACGGACAAGACCCAGGTCAGAACAACGTTTAACTCCCGCCCCAGCCCCACCAATGGCACCTCCCGGCTCTGGGCATTTCAGCCATTGCCATCGGTGGTCCTGCCGGATTCCAGCCGGCACCCTGCCGCGGTGCTGCCCGCGCGGTCAAGGGGTCCCCCGCGTGCCCCTCGGTGCACTCCGTCCGGACATCCGTACGGACTCGATGGGTCGAGCCTGTAGTGGGGGCGCCGTCAGGCAGGCGGTTTTCCTTGCGCCCGTGGGCGGACAGCTGACCCGGACCCCAGATGCCAAGGATTGCAAGCCTCGCGGTCCGCGCGGCGAGGGGTGGGACCCTTCAGGATCCCACCCCTCGCCCGCACCGCAGTGCCATCGCCCGGTGCCGATGCCTGCGCGCCAGGCAGCGCCTTCGCCGAAGCGCACTTCCGCGCCCGACCAGGGCACCCCCGCCTTCAGCGCCTCTTCGATCGCCGTGAGCACCCACTGCCTGGCGGTCTCCGCGTCCACGCGCACGCGCTCGGTCCGCTCGTCACCAAACCTGAACTCCAGCCCTTGCTCCTAGTCGTCACTCAGCACGAGGTGACACGCCTCCCGCAGCCGGTAGCCGGCGTCCGCGCGGCGCACCATCGCACAGATCCCGAGCGTCGCCACGACAAGGACCGCGGCGGCATCCTGCTCCGGCTGTCGTCCCGCGCCCCGAGGCTGAGACTGAACCGGGAGTCGTGCTGCGACAGCTTCAGTTCCATCCGATGTGTGATGGAGGACATGGCGCCCTTGACGCCCGGAAGCCATGCACGCACCTTCGGCAGCTGGGCGGATGGCTTCCGCTGCGTTGCCACGGTGCGTTGCACCTTGGCGGGAACGGGCTCTCCGTCCGCGACCACGGTGGACCACAGGGCACTCCCCCACCTCGGTCCATACGGAAGGACCGGATCGCCAGGGTCACACCAAGGACTCCCCTCGCCAACGCAGTCCAACAGGAGGGCGGTGGGCGTGTGCGCGAAGACCCCTTCCATCCTGCGCTGGACCGCTGCGTGAATCGCGCAGGCTCTCGGACCGTCACGGTGCCAGAGGGTGTTCGACTGGATCACGCACAGAGGGGCATCCCACGAGGAGCGGCTTGCCATCCTCGATCTCCGACGCCGGCAGCAGGGCGTTATACACCCCGCTGTGCGCCGCGGGAAACGCCCAGGGCACCGAGCTTACCTGCTCGGCGCCCTGCTGGATGAGGAGGCACACTGAACTTGGCGGAACTGCCAGTTGGTCCCTGGGGCGTTCGTGGTCACGCCAGTCGTTCTGGCGCCTCCGCAGTGGGGCGCCCCGGGCGCTGGCGCCTCGGAATCGCTTGTGCCTCTAGGGGGAACGCAATTGTAGGGTACACTGAGGGCATTTCGATTCTGCTGACGTAGCTGCGCGAGATGTTGAGCAGCCGCGCGATCTCGCGCTGGGTGCGCCGCTCGCTGCCACCGAACCCGTAACGCAGACGCAGCACCTGCCGCTCGCGGCCACCCAGGCGGGATGCGATCACCTGCAGCAGCCGCGCATCCTGCTGGCGCCGCGCCACACGGTCCTCCACGCGTTCGCCCTCGTCGGGCAGAATGTCCAGCAGGGTGACCTCGTTGCCATCCGGGTCACGGCTGATGGGTTCGGCCAGCGAGACGACGTTGCCGCCCTTGCGCATCGTGCGCAGGTGCATCAGGATCTCGTTCTCTATGCAACGAGCAGCATAGGTGGCCAGCCGGGTCCCCCTGTGACGGTTGAAGGTCTCGACCCCCTTGATCAGTCCCACGGTGCCGATGGAGATGAGGTCGTCGGGGTTCTCCCCGGACCCCTCAAACTTCTTGACCAGATGGGCCACCAGCCGGAGGTTGTGCTCGATGAGCCGATCCCGCGCCGCCCGATCCCCGGCCTCCATGGCGATCAGGGCCGTCTGCTCCTCTTCCGACGACAGAGGCTGAGGGAAGTTGGAGCCTGTCCCAAGGTAGCCATGGAGCAGCCACAGCCCACGCAGCAGAGCCACCGCCATCAGCAGGAGCCAGCCCACACCCACCGGTGAAGCCTCCCCGGAGGTCAGAGTGCGCGCCTGGAGCCTATGCGCAACACACACCGTGGGTGACTGCGGCCGTGGAGAAATGTCGGGCCTGTGGGTTCAAGCATCGCTTCTGACCGGTGCAGGCCCCGGGATGCGTGCAGCGTGGCGCACGAAGTGAAGCGTTGGCCCGAAGACGCTGTCGCGCTGATCGCGGAACGGACGCGGGGGTACCTTACCCAGAGCCGAATGGCCCATTGGCCAGGGACGTACCAATGAGATGCGCGTCCCTGAGGCAGTACCAGGCCTGCCCTGGGTAGGGGGTGGCGGGCACGGCAGATCCGCCCGCGCGGCGGCCCAGATCTCCTGCAGTTCTCTCTGCACGCTCACCCGCCGGTCCCGTTTGGCTTGGCCCGGACCATGTTGGCCGAGGTTGCGGGCGTGATCCAGGAATCACCTCAGCGGCAAGGGCTTCGCAAGCTGGCGTACGCTGCCTGTCGGACGCGGTTTGAATCGACACCAATACGCAACCTGATCTCAGGTCCAGGCCAGACCCGGGGGGGCACAACGGTTACGAGACGCCTACGACCCACGACGAAAGGGTGTGGAGCCCCCCAATATTCGTCTGTGATCACGCA
>JAKAUG010000012.1 GCA_021827805.1 Bacillota bacterium
CGATCTTGTGGCACCCGAGCGCCTGGAGGCGGGCTCCGACTCGGTCAGCCTCACGGCCACATACGCCCTGGTGGATCCGCGCCGGGGGGATGTGGCTCAGGACGTGCGCACGATCACCTGGTATCCGCCCGCCGAGGACGGCAGCCACCGGCTGGATTACGCGCTCGAACTGGTCGCCGGGCCCGAGCCAGTGGTTCTGGACCGCACGCCCATCACCCCCGAGACCCCGTGGGGGGGTTACGGGGGGCTGTCCTGGCGCTTCTCGCGCGGCCTGGGGGACTTCCGGGGCCTGGACGCCGAGGGGCGACGGGACCGGGACATCGAGCACCAGCGGGCTGCCTGGGCCACACTGTACGGGCGGCTGGACGGCGGCCTGGACATCCGCGCGGGAGTGGCGATCTTCGATCACCCCGCTAACCCTCGGCACCCGACGCCCTGGCGCTTCATCGCCGAACCCGGCTTCGGCTACCTGAACCCGGCGCTGCTGCTCGCCGAACCCCTGACCGTGCCCGGCGGCGCTCGGATGCGCCTGCGCTACCGCGTGCTCGTCTACGCCGGGAAGGTCGATCCCGGGCGGTTGGCGGGGGAGTGGGCGGAGTTCGCCGCCACGACGGCGGCCCGCTGAGGCCTCTGCCAGGAACCCTGGCGGTGCATCCCGAAACGCGCCGCCAGGGGGTGGCGGCATGCGCGCGATCACGGTGGTTCCCGGCAAGCCCGAAAGCGTCCGTGTGCAGGATGTCCCCGAACCGGTCGCAGGTCCCGACCAGGCCCTGCTCGAGACGCTGCTGGTTGGGATCTGTGGCACCGATCACGAGATCCTCGCCGGACTGCACGGCGCGGCCCCGGCGGGAAGCCCCTTCCTGATCCCCGGACATGAGTGCCTGGCGCGTGTGGTCTCGGCCCCGCCGGACTCGGACCTGCATCCGGGCGACCTGGTGGTGCCGACGGCGCGGCGTCCCTGCGGCGATCCAGCCTGCCTGCCGTGCGCCGCCGGGCGCTCGGACATGTGCGTCACCCTGCGCTACACCGAGCGCGGCATCCAGGGGGCGCAGGGCTTCCAGTGCGAACGCTTCGTGGAGGAACCCCGATATCTCATCCCCGTGCCCAGTGCCCTCGGGACCTCCGGCGTGCTGGTCGAACCCACAAGCGTGGTTGCCAAGGCGATCACCGAAGCCGTCGCCGTGCAGCGCCTGCGGGTGCTGGGGCAAGCCCGCACGGCCCTCGTCACCGGGGCCGGTCCAGTGGGCCTCCTGGGGGCGATGTTGCTCCGCTCGCTGGGTCTCAGGGTGACGGTGTACGACCGGGTGGACGCGGCCAGCGCGCGGGCCCGGGCCGCCGTCTCCCTGGGCGCGCGTTATGTGTCTTCCCAACAGTGTCCGCTCGAGACGCTTGCCGCGGGCGCGGGCTACGACTGGATCCTGGAATGCACCGGGGCTCCCTCCGTCGTCTTCGGCGTCATCCCGGCGCTCGGGCCCTCGGGTATCCTCTGCCTGCTCGGGGTGTCCGCCGGGACCCAGACCCTGGCGGTGCCGGGGGCAGAGCTGAACGGGCTGCTCGTCACGCGCAACGCTGTGGTTCTGGGGTCGGTGAATGCCAGCCGTGAGGCCTTTCGGGATGCGGTGTGGTCGCTCGGCGCCGCCCAGGTCACCTGGCCCGGTTGGACGGAGGGCCTGATCACACGCGCGGCGGATCCGAGTGCCGCGGCCAGCGCGCTGGCCGCGGGCCCTCAGGAGATCAAGGTCGTGGTTCGCTGGCGGGCGCTCTGAGTCCCGCCAGAGGCTCCGTGACCGAGCCAGGGCCCGCCCCTGTCTGCAGGCGGACGAGTTCCGCCCGGACCTGCATCAGTTGGCGGTGCAGGCTGCGCACCTCGGCGGCGCCCAGCGCGAGCACCGCCACCCCGCCGAGCAACAGGGAGGCGAACAGGATCAGGGACAGGCCCACCGCCGGGGCATGATATCCCCAGAGGACCAGGGTGACAGGCCTATCGTTCTGGATCGCGAACACCGCGACAACCAGGAAGGCCAGCAGGGTGACCACCAGCCGCGAGGCGCCAAAGCGCGTGCCATGTCTTCGCGGTGCCACCGCTCCTTGGGACTTGAGATTGTGTTTCTTGCCGGTCACCGCTGTCCCTCCCCGCTCTGATGGCCCGACACCATCCTAGCGCAAACGGGAGGGCCTGGGAGGTTCTGGCCAAATCTTCGGCTCGGCGCCAGATCCCGAGCCGCACCGGAGGCCCTTGATCCGCGGGCGGCCATCCGGGGCCGGGGGCGAGCCCGCGCGGGCCGGAGGGGGTGCGGCTCCATCCCAGCCCACCTGGAGAACACTGGAGAACAGAGGGAGGAGGCGACCCGATGGGGCCTGCCACGGGTTCGGAGGGTGGCAGACGGGCAGTATGGCGAGAGGGCGCGCGCGACCTGCCGGCCGCGGCGTGCCGCGGTGAGCGTATGGTGGTTGTGTGGCCCCGGGATCTGAACACGTACCACAGCGTGTTCGGCGGATATGTCATGCAGCGGGTGGACGCCCTGGCGACCGCCCTGGCCGCCGATGTCTCCGGGCTGCGCTGCGTTACGGCCCACCTGGACCGCCTCACATTCACGGCGGGCATCGGGGCCTTCCAGCGCATGCGGCTGACGGCCTGGGCCACGCGGACCTTCCGCACCTCCATGGAGGTGCAGGTGGATGTTCAGGGGGAGGACTCGGCCAGCGGCCGAACCTGGCAGACCGCGCACGCCACACTGACCGTGGTCGGGCTGGACGACGGCGGCCGTCCGGCTCCTCTGCCGCAGGTGGTTCCGAGCACCCCCAGGGAATGGGAGGATCACCGCCTGGCCGCGGAGCGGCGGGAGAAGCGTCTGGCCCTGCCGGATCCGGTGCCGGCCGAATTCGGGGCGCCTCCGGCGGCCCGCGCCGACGCACTGTGCCTGGAGTCCACAAGCCGGGTCGTTCCGGCCGCGCACGCCGCTGAGAACGGTCAGGCGTCCGCGGGTTGGATCCTGGCCCTGGCCGACGAACTGGCCGCCATCAGCGCCTCCAGGCACGCCGGCGTGCCGACGGTCACGGTGGCTGTGGACCAGGTGGCCTTCCGCCGTCCGGTGCCCATCGGGGACATCCTGACGCTGCGTTCCTACCTGACCTGCACCTTCCGCACGTCCCTGGAGGTCCGGGTGGACGCCTTCTGGCGGCCGCGCTACGGGAGGGCGGTTGAGACGGTGGCCCACTGCGCCTTCACCTTCGTGGCCGTGGGTGCGGATGGTCGGCCCGTGCCCCTGACCGGGCTGGTGCCGCAGGGCGAGCGGGAGGAGGCCCTGGCCCGGGTCGCCTGGGAACGGAGGCGCGAGCGCCTGGGGGCCGGCTGAAGGGTAGGCAACTGCCGCGGATTTCTGGTCCTTAACCCTGGCGTGGGGTGGTAAACGGATCCTGTCGGCTGGCGAAACCCAGGCCTGCCCCTTGCCGCGTGAATACCTGTGCTT
>JAKAUG010000498.1 GCA_021827805.1 Bacillota bacterium
TGGGGAGCTGGGACAGAGCGTCTGGTTAGACAACATCTCACGGGCCGTGCTTCAGGACGGCAGCTTTGAGGCCCTGGTGTAGGCCGGCGAGGTCCAGGGGGTGACGAGCAACCCCAGCATCTTCGAAAAGGCGATCGGCGGCAGCGACGCCTACGACGCCGACATCCGCCGCCTGCGCCAGGCGGGCCGGGAGTGGGTCGGCGTCTATGAGGGACTGGCCGTCTCCGACATCCAGGCCGGCGCGGACCTGCTGCGCCCGGTCTTCGAGCGCACCGGTGGCGCGGACGGATACATCAGCCTGGAGGTCTCCCCCGACATCGCCTACGACGCGGAGCGCACGGTGGCGGATGCCGTGCGACTGCACGGCCTGGTGGACCGGCCAAACCTCATGATCAAGATCCCCGCCACCGAGCAGGGCTGGCAGGCCATCGAGGAGTGCATCGCCCGGGGGCTCTGCATCAACGTCACGATGATGTTCGCCCTGCGCCATTATCGGGGTGTGGCCGAGGCCTATGTGCGGGGCCTGGAGCGGCTAGCCGGCCCCGGTGGCGACCTCGGTCGCGTCCACTCGGTGGCCTCGGTCTTCGTCAGCCGTTTTGACACCCTGGTCGACCGGCTGTTGGAGGAGCGGATCTCGAGCGGCGCCGGAGACACGCCCAAGCTGCGGGCGCTGTTGGGCCAGGCGGCGCTGACCAACGCCAAGCTCACCTACCAGGAGTTCGTGCGCACCTTCGCGGGACCGCGCTGGGAGAGCCTGGCCAAGCGCGGGGCCAACGTGCAGCGCCCGCTGTGGGCCAGCACCAGCACCAAGAATCCCAACTATCGCGATGTGCTGTATGCCGAAGAGCTCATCGGTCCCCACACCGTCGACACGATGCCCCCGCAGACGCTGGAGGCCTTCCGCGACCATGGTGAGGTCCGGCGCACGGTCGACCAGGGCCTGGATCACGCCCGGCGCGTGGCGCGGGATCTCGGCGCGGTGGGCATCGATCTGGAGGAGGTCGGCGAACAGCTGCAGCGGGAGGGCATCACCGCCTTCGCCACGGCCTTCACGAAGATGCTCGACGGGATCCGGGCCAAGGGCCAGAGCCTGGTGGGGCGGTGATCCGGTCCCCGCGGGGCGTGGGTACGAGAGGACGGTGCCGGAGGTGGCGGTAACGGTGGACCAGGTGGGAGCAGAGACCGGGGTGGAGGGATCGGCGGAGCGCAGGCCGGCGCCCTTCACCCTGGTTATCTTCGGGGCCAGCGGGGACCTGATGCGGCGCAAGCTCGTCCCCGCCCTGTACAGTCTGGACAAGAAGGGTCTGCTCCCGGAGCGCTTCGCCCTGGTGGGCGTCGCGCGTCGCCCGATGGGTGACGAGGCGTTCAAGAGTGGTCTGCAGGAGGGCCTCCGCCAGTTCGCGGCGGACGGCGATGCGGTGTGGAATCGGCTCGGCAAGCAGGTGTCCTACTTCCAGGGCAACTACTCGGATCGTGGTTCCTTCGAGGGCCTCGTGGCCCTCCTGGAACGTGTGGAACGGGAGCAGGGCATCGGGGGCAACCGCCTCTTCTATCTGGCCACCCCCCCGGAGGCCTATGCCACGATCGCCGAGCTGCTGGGCGCGGTCGGACTGGGCGGGGACTGGAAGGGCGGCTACTCCCGCATCGTGGTCGAGAAGCCCTTCGGACGCGACCTGGCGACCGCCCGGGAACTGAACGCGCGCATGCAGCGGGTCTTCCGCGAGGAACAGATCTTCCGCATCGACCACTACCTGGGCAAGGAGACGGTGCAGAACATCCTGGTCTTCCGTCTGGCCAACGGGATCTTCGAGCCGCTCTGGAACCGGCAGTACGTGGACCATGTGCAGATCAGCATCGCCGAGGACATCGGGCTTGAGGGGCGCGGACTCTACTACGAGGAGTCCGGCGCCCTGCGGGATATGATGCAGAATCACCTGTTGCAGCTGCTCTCGCTGGTGGCCATGGAGCCGCCGGCAAGCTTTGACACCAACGCGGTCCGGGACGAGAAGGTCAAGCTGCTGCACGCGATCCGGCCGCTCGAGGGTCAGGCCCTGCGCGAGAACGTCATCCGTGGGCAGTATGTCGCGGGCAGGGTGGGCGGCAAGGCCGTACCGGGCTACCGTGAGGAGTCCGGGGTGGCGCCCGATTCCCAGACGGAGACATACATGGCCATGAAGCTCCACATCGACAACTGGCGCTGGGCGGGCGTCCCGTTCTACGTCCGCACGGGCAAGCGCCTCGGAAAGCGCTCCACCGAGGTCGACGTGGTGTTCCGTCCCGCGCCGCACTCCGCGTTCCGGAACACGGGCGCCGGGGTCCTGGAGGCCAACCACCTCGTCCTGCACATCCAGCCGGACGAGGGCATCGGCCTGCGGTTCGGGGCCAAGCAGCCGGGGCCGGCCATCAAGATCCAGGAGGTGGACATGAGCTTCTCCTACGGGTCCTTCCAGGCGCAGCGCCCGGAGGCCTATGAGCGGCTGCTGCTGGAGGCGGCCCTGGGAGACTCCACACTGTTCACCCGCCGAGACGAGGTGGAGGCGGCCTGGGCCCTGGTCACGCCCATCCTGGAGGCCTGGGGCCGCACCGACACCCCTGAGGGTGTGGCTGGCGGTTCCGTGGGCAACCGGGATGTCCCGCTGTGTCCGTACCCGGCCGGCAGTTGGGGGCCGGCGGAAGCCGATGCCCTCTTGGAAAGGGATGGCCGTCAGTGGAGGAAGCCCTAGCCGGCGCCCAAGGGGTCCGCACGACCCCTGCCGGTCCATCCGTGACCGTGGTGCCCGATGCGCCCGCGCTGGCCTCCCTGCTGGCCGAGCGCTTTGTGGCCTTGGCCCGTGCCGCTGTACGTGAACGCGGCGCCTTCCGCGTGGCGCTGGCTGGCGGGACGACGCCGGCCCAGGCCTATCGCCTGGTCGCCGACCAGGATCTGCCCTGGTCGCAGGTGCACGTCTTCTGGGGCGATGAGCGTCCCGTACCCCCCGATCATCCGGACAGCAACTACCGCATGGCCGAGGAGGCGCTGCTGCGCCGGGTGCCGCTCCCGGACGGCAACGTGCACCGCATGGCCGGGGAGGCCCAGGACCTGGAGGCGGCCGCCGCGGAGTATGCGGTCGACCTGGCGCACGCCTTCGGTATCCCGATGGCCGAGGATCCGCCGCGGTTCGACCTGGTCCTCCTGGGGATGGGTGCCGAGGGCCACACGGCCTCGCTGTTCCCCGACTCGCCGGTGCTCGAGTCCCACGCCTGGGTCGCGGCCCCCTTTGTGCCGCAGCTCGGGATGCGGCGGCTCACCCTGACGCCCTGGGTTCTGAACGCCGCACGCGCCGTGATCTTCGGCGTGGGCGGGGAGAGCAAGGCGGCTGCCCTGCGCGCGGTCCTCGGCAGCCCGCGACAGCCGGCGCGCTATCCAGCGCAGGCCGTCGCTCCCCGCGTGGGCACGCTGGAATGGGTGCT
>JAKAUG010000454.1 GCA_021827805.1 Bacillota bacterium
CCCCACGAAGCGTGGCGCCGATGTACTCGTACTTGCGTAGGATCCAGAAGGCGTCGTGCCGCTTTGCGCCCTCGAAACGCGCGAACAGCTTGGCCTTCACATGCGTGTTGGCAACCGCCGCCGCGATGTGCCGGCGCATGGTGTCCACCGCGTCAAACAGCGCCTGGTCCTGCAGGTGGGCGGGCACGCTGTCCAAACGCGCGGCCTTCGTGGCGGCCCGCAGCCGCCGTGGGTCGTCAAGGTGGCACCAGGCACTCGTCCGGCCGATCATCCGCAGGAAGCCGTCTTTGACCCGCGCGTAGACCTGCGCCAGGTCGAGCAGCGCCCGACGCTTGCCGGGGCCACGCGGCAGCGTTTCGTATTTCGCCGTGCGCTTGACTGGCGGTTGCTTGTCGCCCCCCGAGCCTGTCACGACCCGCCCACCTCGCTCGCCGCCTTCTTCAGGGCGTCCAGCACCAGTTTGTTCTTGTGGCTCCGGCTCCCATTGAGCCGAGCCGAGAAGACGGTGATGATCTCCTGCACGTCCTGGACCAGTTCTTCCTCGAAAGAAGCGTCCTCGGACGCATGGACGATGATCACCTCGGTCCCGAAGTGTTCACAGAGCGAGAAGACCAACTCCGAACCGAATCGCGGGAGCCGGTCCTCAATGCGTCAGCACCAAGCGGCCCACCTCGCCGGAGCAGATCCGGCGGATGAGCTGCCGCAGGCCCTTCTGGTGATCGTTCCGTCCCGAGCCGAGATCCCGCAACACCTCGTACGTCCAGCCGTTGGCGGCGGCGAACGCTTCCAGCAGGGCGGATTGGCGGGCAAGGCCGTCCTGCCGCTCGTGGCTGAAGACGCGCGCGTAGACCAGCGTGGCGCGAGTTGACGGGGCCCTGTGGGGTGCCAGGCCACGGAGCTTGGCTAGGTCGTAGCGGCGGAAGCCTGTTGGCGTCCGCTCCACCTCGATCTTGCCCGTCTTCTCCCACCGGCGCAGGGTCTCCGGGTGTACTCCCAGTTCCCGCGCCGCGTCACCAATGCCAACCCTCATGCATCCAGTATATACCAAACACTGGGAGGAATGCAAGGCTGTTGAGATGCTAGCGTAGCAGAAGCTACCCCCAGTCCTCCGCCGCGCTCAGGCCGGACCGGGGCGAGCGGCGACCCAGGCCGCGTAGCGGGGGTAGACGGGGTCCAGATGCGGCAGGAGCTTCATGGCGCGCGACAGTGGTCCCGTGGCGCGAAGCTGCTGGCGCGCCAGTGCCTGCGCCAGGTCGATCTCGCCGAGCCAGAAGCGGTGCGCGGTCTCCCCATCCTGCTCGAAGGTGAGCAGGGGCTCGACGCTCGCGGTCTCCGCCCCCCGCAACACGCGAAAGGCGGGCCAACTCCCCGGAGGCGGCAGCGGCGACCACAGGATCCTGCCCTCGGGGTGGTGGAAGATGAAGAGGATGGAGCCGCCGACGCGATGGATGAGCTGCCCCTCAGGGCTGGTCGTGAGGGTGTCGAAGAACCCTCCCAGCGACTGATGCAAGTCCTCGCTGTCGCGGAACGGCGACATCCACGTTTCCCCCTTGCGCCCCGCGCCTACCCCGAGGGCAGGATCAGGGCCCTGGTGACGGTGCCTTTGAGCATGGCCTGGAGGGCTTCTTCCAGCTGGTCCAGGCGGTAGCGTCGCGACGCCAGGGACTCCAGGGTCAGCACGCCGGCCGCATGCAACCGAGCCAGAGCCGGGATGTCCCGGGCCGGCCAGGATTGGCCGTACCAGCAGCCCGTGAGCGTCTTGGCCTGGGACGGGAACGCAAACGCGTTCACGCGGAGATCCACGTGCGGTGGCGCCACACCCACGAGCACCGCACGCCCTCCGGGTCTCGTGGCGTTGAAGGCCAGCGCCATCGTCTCCGGACGGCCGATGGCCTCAAACGCCGCGTCGACGCCCGTCCCGTCGGTGAGTTCGAGGATGCGGTCGAGTTCGCCTCCCTGGCCGGCCAGGACCGTGTGCGTGGCCCCCAGGCCCTGCGCCGTCTCCAACCGCCGCGGGTTGGCGTCCACGGCGATGCGTGGCCACGCGGACACCAGGCGCGCGGCCTGCAGGATGTTCAGGCCCACCCCGCCGGTGCCCAGGACGGCCACCGACTCAGCAGGCTGGACGCGGGCTGTGCGCCAGACGGCCCCTGTCCCCGTGAGCACGCTGCAGCCGAGCAGGGCCGCTTCGTGGGCCGGCACGCCGGGCGGCAGCGGCACCACGCCCGCTTCGGGGACCACCGTGCGTTCGGCGAAGGCCCCGGTGAGGCTGAACTGGTAGACGGGTTCGCCCGTGGACGGGCGACGAAACGGCGTGCGCCCCCCGGGGAGGGTTCCATGCTGGGCGGCCACCGCGGGCTGACGGCAGAGTTCGGGCCGGCCGTCCAGGCAATAGCGACAGTGCCCGCAGGAGGGCAGCCAATTCAGGACGACGGCGTCCCCCGGGCGCACCCGGGAGACGCCGCCACCCACCGCTTCCACCACACCCGCGCCCTCGTGTCCGAGGACCATGGGCGTCGGCAGCGGCAGGTCGCCGGAGACGACGTGGTAATCGCTGTGGCAGACGCCAGCGGCCAGGATGCGCACCAAGACCTCGCCGGGACCGGGATCGTCGAGTTCGAGTTCCTCCAACCCCAGATCCTCATAGTCGCGCAGCACACTCGCCAGGACGCGCATGCCCGCCCCCCACCGGACCGATTTGGCGCGTGTCCTTCTATACGCGGCCCGACCCGGTAGGGTCCTGCGGACCGCGGACGGGTGCCGGATTGGGCGTTCGCTCCTCCGCACGCCGCTCGAACACACGGTAGGTGACCATCAGGAGCCGCCAGGCAGCCCACGCGAGGGCCGCCGTGAGGACAACCGCCACCGCGATGGCCCCGGGCAGCATCGCCACCACCTCCGCCAGCGGACACCAACGGGCGGGAGCAGACTCTCCCGCCCGGAGACGGCACGAGCTCGCCAGCGAGCGGCACCCCGGTTCGCCACTCGACCCTGGAGAGCTCGCCCTAAAGCTATCGCACCGGGCCTGCCCTCCCAACGGTCGATTGGTTCATGGAGAAGGGGCCGGACGGACAATATCCGGTAGCCGCTGGACCCTGCTGCTGCCCGGGGGGAGACATCTAGACTGAGCAGACGGACGATGCCCAACTTCTCGGCGTCACGGTGGAAGGGGGGCGAAGGCCCTGGTCGGCGAACAGGAGGCCCCGAGCGCGCACCGGCGTCGGGAAGAGCGCTCCCTGCTGGCCCCGCTCAAGAACTGGGCGCTGGTGCTCTCGCTGGCCCTGGTGGCCCTGGCCATCGGTGTGGAGTACTTCATCTTCGATCCCATGTTCGGTCGGCCCGTGAGCGCCCTGGCCACGGCCGGTCTGCTCGTGGTCGGCGTGACCGGCTTCTCGGCGGCCATCTGGCATCTGCTGGAGCGCGTCGAGGGCCGGCTGCGGGCGGCCTATG
>JAKAUG010000067.1 GCA_021827805.1 Bacillota bacterium
ATGTGGTGGCGCTGGACACCAGGGCCAATGCCCTGGTGGTCGCGCCGGCGGAACACACCGGCTGCCTGGGCTGCGAGGTGCCGTCGGCGAACTGGCTGGTCACGGTGCCGCCCCGGGCGGGCACCCGAGTGACGGCCAAGGTGCGCTCAGGGCCTGACGAGCATGGCGCCGTGGTGGTGGCGGGACCGGAGGGCGGCTTCCGCGTGCGCTTCACCGCGCCGGTGCGCGCCGTGACCCCCGGCCAGGCCTGCGTGCTTTACTCCGGGGACCGCGTGCTCGGCGGGGGGGAGATCAGCCGCGTCGAGCGCGCGCAGGACCCCACCCCCTGGGACCTGGAGCCGTTGGGGGCCGCGGTCCTCCCCGACTAGGTCCCGACGCGCAGGGCGACCCAGCCCCCGTCCACAAGCTGGTACAGCGCCACGCGGTACGTCTGCGGGCCGAGGACCACGCGGACCGTTGCCTGGTGCTCTGGGCCCATGGTCAGGTTGACGCTGCCCTGCGCCTGGGATGCGGCCTGGCCGCCGGGCGTCCTGGAGGCCAGACTGCGTGCGGCGTTGAGCGCGATCCGGCGCGGGTCCGGCCCGCGCGCGCCCAGGTCTTCGGCCTGGAGGCCCCCGCCGCTCAGGCGCCAGCCGCTGCCCGGCACGGAGACCACGGTGAAGAAGCCGTAGCCGAAGCCGAGGCAGGCTGTCTTGCAGCCCTCGCGCGGTCGGGAGAGGGTGCGCACCTCGACGAAGACGCGCGCGACAGACGGCTGGCCCGCCGGGGGCGCGGCGGCCAGGACGGCCAGCGGCTCCAGTCTGGCGAGCTGACCCCAGTGGCGGAGGAAGGCGGCGAAGGGCTGCTCGGCCTGCCAGTTCGGTGCCAGGAGGGTGTAGGCGCGGGAGAACGCGGCGGGAATGCCGCTCGACGGCAGCGGGCCCTCCTGGGGCGGGGGAGCGCCCAGCGCGGCCACCCCGTGGGCCAGGTGCCAGAAGAAGGTCGAGACGGTGGAGACGGGTGAGACTGGTGCGGCGGGGAGGTCTTGGGGGGCCGTGAGTTCAGGGCGCGCGAGGTCGGGTGTGTAGCCCGGCGGCACGCCGTGTTCGGCCGCCCGTGCGGGGAGCCAGCTGGCCGCGGCCAAGAGGGCCAGGGTTCCCAGCGCCGCGACGACACGGCTGGCGTGCACCGTCCCGCCTCCCTACGGCACCATTCCGCAAGCCACCTATGCGCGCGCCCCGCCTCCCAGACCGTCCCTGTCCAGGGCATGATTTTGCGCGGTGGACGACCGCGGCACTGCAGGAATCGTCCCTGCGGCGTCCAAGTTCCAACCTGAGGTCGCGGACCCAGGGTCCGCGTGGTCACGGGTGTGGGGCCGTTTGCGGCGGAGCGGATCAGTCGCGCAGGCGAGTGCGGTTATTGTTTGGTCTTATACCATTCAACGCCTGCCGGGTTGTGGCCGTGCCGCCGCGGATGCCTTCGCCCAAGAAGGGGGTTGGCGTAAGTGGCGGCGGTACGGTCACAGTGGTCTGGGTTGGGCATGAGTATGCCTCGGCGGAACGCGCTCGGTTGGATGGCGGGTGCGGCTGCGGTGGTGGTGGGTGGTGGCATGTTGGCGGGTTGCGGCACCGGGGCCCCTGCGGCCGCAGTGCTTCCAACCGGTGCGGTGCAGACCAGTGGGGGATCCTCGGTGGATCCGACCACGGCCAAGGAGACCGTCGCGAGCACGATGGTCGCCGCCACCTCCAGCGGCGTCTCCCTGGTCGGTCGCGGCACGGACATCAACGGAACGGCGGACGACTTCACGTTCTACTTCACGCAGGCGTCCGGCCCGGGGACGTGGAGCTGCGAGGTGGCGAAGCTTGGCACGGACCCCAGCGACGGTGGGTACGGGCAGGCCGGTTTGGTGGCCCGCGCTGACGGCACGCCTGGGTCCCCGGAGATCGCGCTGCTGGCCACCGACGGCCAGGGCGTGATCATGCGCTGGCGCGACACCGCGGGTGGCGCCATGAACCAGTGGCCCTCGCCCATCGCGATCGGCGTCACGCCTCCGTTGTATCTGCGGCTGCAGTTGACGGCGCCCTCCACCTTCGCGGTGTCGTACTCCACCGACGGGAAGACCTGGGCCAACGAGGGAATCACCCGCGACATGGCCTTTGCGGCCAAGCCGTTTCTGATCGGCCTGGCCGCCTGCTCGCATTCCACCAACGACGTCGTCGATCAGTTCTCGAGCCTCAGCGGGTTCGGGTCCGGCAAGTTCTACTACCTGGATGTGAATCCGGCCAACGCCACGTCCAGCAGTAGCTCGAGTTCCAGCTCCAGCTCGAGCTCCAGCTCGTAGGCTGCACGGGTCAGGGTCTGGCTCCCGCGCACTGGTCACCCTGGCAAGGTCGTTGCCGGTGACCAGTGCGCAGGAGATCGCGGGCGCAAGGGTTCGGGCCGAGGCCCTGCTTGCCTTGCGGCAGGGCCGCATGGCGTTTTGGGCCCGCCGTGGCAGCCCCACCCGCAAACCCACGGACGTCGCAGCTTGCGCTGTTCGAAGCTCGGCCTGCATGACGTCGCTCACAGTACCCGTCAGTGAGGGCACCTGGCGAGCCGGCAACCAACACCAGCGCCATCTGTGGGATTGGGATGCTGATCTCTTGCGGGCCCGTCCGGTGTCTCTGTTGAGAAGCGACGTGGGCTGCATTGCCTGTTCTCGGTGGCCTCCGAGGGCGTGATCGACGTGGTGCTGGTCGCATTCAAGGGTCGTCGGGCCCGTTTCGGCTTCACCCATCTTGTGGACGCGTTCGCGGCCCGCGTTCGTCAGCCATCTCGATCCTGAGTGGCTCATGTGGTGTCTGCAGGGGCCGGTGTTGCCTGAACCGTCCCCGCCAGCTTCGGCCCCGTGTGCCAGAGCGAGCGTGCTCATGCGTGCCGGGAGGGCGTCGGAACCACAAGGAGGTCGAAGCGGTGCTCGTGGCTTTGCCAGGGGCTTTGGTGCACGGCGCGGTCGTGGCGCCGACCTCCTAACCCTAACCCGGGCCACTCAGCGGCAGGGTCTGGGCACGTACACGTCCAATCGAGGAGGTGGGTTCGGGGCCGATCCGGATGGGACGGGAGATGGTCTTTTGAATTGGGGTTTTGCCGCGACCGCGTTCGGTGCATCGGCGGTCGAGTTTGTGGAGGCGGCCGTCATCGTGGTGGCTGCGGCCGCCATGGCCGGCTGGGCGCCGGCTCTCTGGGGCAGCCTCGTGGCTGGCGGCATCCTCGCCGTTGTTACGGCGATCCTGGGTGAGACCCTGTTGCACCTGGTGCCATTGGGCCTGTTGCGGGGCATCATCGGTGCCCTCCTGCTGCTGTTCGGCGTCAAGTGGCTGGCCAAGGCCACCTATCGCCTCGGCATCTACTATCAGCCGCATCACGGCGTGGACGAAGAGGGCGGCGCCAACGTGGCGTTCGCTGCGGCGTTCAA
>JAKAUG010000250.1 GCA_021827805.1 Bacillota bacterium
CCGGAGGGTCCGAGCGCGGCGGCGGCCGCCGCCGCCCCGCCCAGGACCCCGCCCAGGGTCATGGTCCAGACGAGGCCGCGGCGGTCGCGGCACCCCAGCGCCGCGAGTCCGGAGAGCAGGGGCAACAGCACGACGAGTACGAGGATGTCGCTCACGTTAACCTCTCAGTTTCCGCAACTCATCCACCTGCAGGGGCAGCTTCAGGCGGTGCACGTGGTGGGACAGCCAGGCCAGGACGAAGGTGATGAGCAATAGGTCCACGGCCGCGCCGACCTCCAGGGCGGCCGGCAGCCCCCCGGTCAGGGCCAGGCCCGTGCAGTACAGCCCGTTCTCCACGACCACCAGGTGGATGATCTGGGAGACCAGGAGCCGTCCGCTGACCATGCCCGCCAGGCCGAGCAGCAGGACCAGGAGCGCGGTGCCCAAAAGCGCCGCGTGCAGCGGATTCAGACCGGCCGTGAAGGTGGGCAGATCCAGGCGCACGACGAGCACGATGGCCGCGCCGACGAGCCAGGCCCAGGGCGACGACCAGTCCACGGCGTTCTGGGAGTCGGTGCGGCGCGCGGCCCAGAGCAGGACACCCGGAATGACCAGGCCCTTGGTGACGAGCACCAGACCGCTGGCCAGATAGCCCTGGGAACCGGGCGAGGCGACGAGGCTCAGGGCCGCGACCAGGAGCCCCTGGGTCGCGAGCAGTGCCACGCTCCACATCGCCGGGCGAACCACCAGCAGGGCCAGGGAGGAGATCACCAACAGGTCCGCGATCCAGCGCATGGCATCGCTCATTGGGATCACCGCCCTCCCCAGACCTGGAGCACGGCCGCCGCGGAGGAAAGCGCCACCGAGGCCCCGAGGTAGGCCGGCAGGCGGAAGAAGCGGAGTTTGGTCGAGAGCGACTCCGCCACCGCCACCGCCGTGGCCAGGGCCACCCAACGGGCGACCGCCCACACGGGCTGCGCCAGGGCCAGGATGCCGTGCGCCGGGCCCAGGCCCCAGGGGACCAGCAGGTCCGAGGCCAGGGCCAGGACGACGGTCTGCTGGATCATCTGCGTCAGGGAGAGCAGGCCAAGCTGTGGTCCGGAGGCCTCCAGGACGATGGCCTCATGGATCATCGTCAGTTCCAGGTGCGTATCTGGGTTGTCGACCGGCAGGCGCCCCGTCTCGGCCAGGACCACGATGACCGCCGCGGCCAGGGCGAAGAGGCGCACCGTGCCGGTGGGGGCCGTGGCGGCTGAGGCGCCCAGCAGCGCGGGCCAGGCGGTGCTGGCCGCCCTCACCATCCAGGGCAGCCCCAGAGCCACCAGGGCCGGCTCCGCCAGGGCCCCCAGCGTGCTCTGGCGACTGCTGCCCAGGCCCCCAAAGGGGGTGCCGGCATCCAGGCCCAGAAGGCTCAGCACGTAGCGCTCCAGGGCCAGCAGTCCCACGGCGACGAGGAAATCCCCGGCCCAGAGGCCTGGCCCCCCCAGCCCGAAGAGGGGGACCGCCAGGGCGGCGCCGAGCGTGATGCCCAGCGCCAGGCGGGGTGCCAGCGCCGAGATCCAGGAGCTGTGGCGGCCGTGCAGGTCCTGGCGCCGCCACAGCTTGGCCAGCGTGAAATAGGGCTGCGCGATCCCTGGACCATGCCTGCCCTGCAGCATGGCCTTCAGACGCTGGATGAGTCCCTGGATCCCGGGAGCAATCAGCACGACGGCCAGGAGCTGAAGCCCTGCGGCGGCGAGCCCTTCCATCCCCGAGCCTCCGTTTAGTGGGCGAATGCCAGGAGCAGCACCAATGTCACCAGGACGTACCCCAGGTAGAGCCGCAGCGACCCGGACTGCACACGGCGCGCATGGCGGGCCAGAACGAGGAGCGCTCCCAGCACCGGGGCGTAGAGGTAGCGGTCGAAGACCGGGGTGATGCTCCCCTCGTAGACCACCCGCACGCGGAAGAAGGGATGCACCGCGCTGTGGGTCTCCACCGCCCGCACCGGCTGGTAGAGGACGCCGAAGACCTGGCGGAAGGGCTTGGCGTAGGCTGTCGCCGAGTACTGCGCGTCGACCCCGAGGGCGCCGCCGCAGGCCCACGGCTCGCCGACCGCCGCGCGCGGCCGCCGGCGCGAGGTCGCGGCCAGGAGGCCTGAGGCGCCCAGCACGCCGAGCAGCGCCACCACGCCGAACACGGCCGGCGAGATGCCGGTGGTCTCCCAGGGCAGGCTCAGGCGGAGGGCGGACGCCGCGCCCGCTCCAGGCACCAGGCCCAGCGTGGCGCCCGCCACCCGCTCCAGCGGGCCCAGAACCACACCGGGCACCAGGCCCAGGCCCACGCAGAGCGCGGCCAGCACCAGGGGCGGGACCCACATGGCCCGCGCGACCTCGTGGGCGCCGGCTGCCGCGGACTGGCGGGGCCGCGCCAGCGCCCCAACCCCGCTGACCTTGACGAAGCAGGCGGCGGCCAACCCTCCGGTGAGCGCCAGCCCGAGGATGCCGGCCATCCCGGCCAGGGCGAGGCCGCGCCCCGCCGGGACCAGACGCAGCAGCGCCTGATAGGTCAGCCACTCGCTGGCGAAGCCGTTCAGCGGAGGCAGGCCGGAGATGGCGATCGCGGCCACCACGAGCGAGCCCATCGTCCAGGGCATGGAGCGCAGCAGCCCGCCGAGCCCATCGAGGTTGCGGCCCGCGCCGGCCTCCTGCACCGAGCCAGCGTCCAAGAAGAGGGCGGTCTTGAACAGGGCGTGGTTCAGGGTGTGGAAGAGGGCGGCCACCAGGCCGAGCAGGGCCAGCTGAGGCAGGTGCGCGTGCCGGCCGATCAGCGCCACACCGAGTCCCATGGCGATGATGCCCATGTTCTCCACGCTGTGGTAGGCCAGGAGGCGTTTGAGGTCATGCTCCATCAGGGCGTAGAGCACGCCCAGCACGGCCGAGGCGAGGCCCAGCCCCAGCACCGCCAGGCCCCACCAGAGCGGTCCCGGACCGAGGATGCCCACCCCGAGCAGCGCCAGCCCGAAGACGGCCACCTTGAGCATGACCCCAGACATCAGTCCGGAGACGTGGCTCGGCGCGACCGGGTGCGCGCGCGGCAGCCAGACGTGCAGCGGCACCAGGGCCGCCTTGCCGCCGAAGGCCACCACGAGGAGCAGGAAGACGCCGTTGCGCAGGCCCGCGGGCAGACCAGGCGCGAGCCGGGCCCAGGTGGCGAACTCCCAGGAGCCGGTCGCGTTGCCCAGCAGCAGAAAGGCGGCCGTCAGGCAGACGGCGCCCACATGCGTCATGACCAGGTAGATGTATCCGGACCGCAGCACGGCGGGGTCGTGGCTGTCCGTGAGCACCAGGGCGTAGGACGTCAGGGACATGGCCTCCCAGGCGACGAGGAAGGAGATGGCGTCTGCCGCCGCGGTCACCAGCGCCATGCTGCCCACAAACAGTGGCACAAAGGTGAGGATCGTCCGCT
>JAKAUG010000014.1 GCA_021827805.1 Bacillota bacterium
TGCCGCGCGGCGTACAGAGCCAGCAGGTCCTCAGCCATGCGCCTGACCGACTCGCGCACCCGCTGCTTGGTGCGGGCCCATTCGGCGCCGCCCAGGCGCGAGACCCGCGGCTGTCGGCCCTCGCCCCCGATATACTTCTGGACGAGGGCGATCTGGTCTGTGGGCACATACAGCCGGTCCGTCCCGTCGTAGCGGAGGACGAGGTAGTCGCGGGTCTTGTTCTGCACGACCAGGGATTGCGTGCCCAGATACTGCCCGATCCCGTGGGTGGCGTGGACCACGAAGTCCCCCACCGCCAGATCCTCGTAGCCATCCAGGCGCCCACCCGCCGGGGTGCGCCGCACCCGGGAGGGACGGCGCCGGCTGCCCAGCAGATCTGCTTCCCCCAGCGCGGCCAGGCCAATCCCCGGGATCTCCCAGCCTGTCGGCAGGTGCCCGACACGCACCGCCACGCCGCCCGGGGGCATGGGGTCCTCAGAGGAGAGATGGCGCACCGCGGTGATGTCGGCCTCCCGCAGCTGATCCACCAGCCACTGCGCCCTCTCCGCGCTGGATACCCAACAGACCGTCCTGTACTGGCCGCGGCACCAGCGGCGCAGGCCGTCCAGCGCCAGTTGCCACTGTCCGCCGAAGGGAGGCGCGCCCCGCGCCGTCACGGCGAAGTGTTCCTGCGGGTGCACCCCCGTCAGGGAACGGCCAAGGTTGTCCACGTAGACCACCGCGCCCTGGCCCACGTCGTGCAGCCAGTCCCCGGGGAGCCCGAAGGCCTCGGCCTGCTCTGGCAGGATGCGTCCTTCGGCCAGAAAGCCCGCGAGACGCGTCTGCTCATGCCGCTGCAACGCGACCAGGGCGTCGGTGGCCGCGCCAGCGTCCAGGACCAGCAGCAGGGGACGGGGCCAGCGCTCGCGCAGGTAGTCCAGCACCGAGTGACCAGCGTCCACGAAGGGTAGATAGTTCTCCCATAGACCCGGCGCGGTACCCGCGGCCAGAGCCTGGAGGTCCTCCCGCACCTGTGCCTCGAGGCGGCCGCCGGCGTCCTGCTCCCCCTGCAGGCGCTCCCGCTGGGCCGCCAGGGACTCGGCGATCCTGCCGAGGGCCTGGTCCCGCCTCTCCGCCCGCGGGGCGGGCACCTCGCGGGCGGGGGGGATCAGCACCGTCTCCAGGGCCTCCAGGGAACGCTGGTTGTCCGCGGAAAAGGCCCGCAGGGAGAGCACCGTCTCGTCTCCGCACTCCACACGCACCGGATGCTCCGCTGTCAGGGGGTAAACGTCGACGATGCCCCCGCGCACCGCGAAGCTGCCGGGCCCCTCCACCACGACCTGCCGCTCATAGCCCGCCTCGGCGAGGGCGCGCGCCAGCTTCCCGGGGTCCAACGCCATGCCGCACTCCACCGTGCGCAGGGCCGAGCGGAACAGCGCCACAGGCGCCAGCTGACGGCGCAGGGCGGTCACCGGCAGCGACAGGACGGGCGGGGAGCCGCCGCCGGCCACCAGCTCAGCCAGCACCCTCAGCCGGCGCGCATGCACTTCCGGACCCTGCGCCATCACGGCATAGGGCAGGAACTCCCGGGGCGGAAAGAGCAGACAGGGGGCGTCCATCCAGACAGAGGCGGTCTCCGCCGCCGACTGGGCACTGGCCCCATCCGCCGTCACGAGCACCACGGGACGTCCCGTCGCCCGGCCGAGCGCCAGACCCAGGCCCACGGCCGCCTGCGCCGGCAGGCCGCTGACCGCCAGCTCCCGTTCGCCGCGGCGCACGGCGTCCACGAGACCCGAGCATTCGGGCAGGCCGCTCCAGCGGTCCAGCAGATCCAGGGGCGACGGCAACGGGCCCCACTCCCTCCCCGGCCGGCCGGCCTACATGACACCCGGACGGTTGAAGCGGACCATGGCCAATTCCAGGCCCAGCGTGCAGACCGCCTCCACGGCGTCCGCCGCGCGCCCGAGGGCCTCCTCCCACGTCGGGCGGTCCTGGGGAGCGACGCTTCCCAGCACATGCTCCGCGGCGTCCACACCCACGGGCGGCCGGCCGATGCCCACGCGCACGCGGGCCAACCCAGACGCGCCGAGCATGGCCTGCACGGATGCCACACCGCGGTGGCCACCCGCCCCCCCATCGGGGCGCAGACGCAGGGACCCCAGGGGCAGGTCCATGTCGTCGTACACCAGCAGCAACTGTTGCGGTCCGAGCCCCTCCCGCCGGCAGACGGGACCGACCGCGTCCCCGCTCAGGTTCATGAAGGTGAGCGGGCGCAGCAGCAGGACGTCGGCCTCGCCAAGGCGCAGGCGGGCGCTCTCGCCAGGCACGCCGCGCCCCAGCCGCCGGAAGCCGACGCCGTGACGTTCCGCAAGCAACGCCAACACAGCGAACCCGGCGTTGTGCCGGGTTCGTATGTACTGCGGGCCCGGATTGCCCAGACCCACCACAAGCCACCTGCTCGTCGTGCGGGCACCGTTCCCTTCCTGCCGGTCCAACGCGGGCGCCTAGCCCTCCGCCGGTGCGGCACCCTCGGCCGGAGTGGCCGGGGTCGCTGTCGCTTCCGGTTCGGCCGCCCGCGGCACGCCGACACTGACCAGAACCTCCTCGGGGCCGGCCAGGACCGCGACCCCAGCCGGAACGGCCACCTGGGCGACTGTGAGGAACTCGCCCACATCGAGGGCCGAGACGTCCACGACGATCTGCTCCGGCAGGTCAGCCGGCAGACAGCTGACGCGCAGGTGGTGCAGGACCACCTGCAGCACGCCACCCCTTCTGGACACCTGCTCCGCACCCTCGATATGCACGGGAACCTCCGCGTGGATGCGCTCCAGCGCGGAAACCGCCTGGAAGTCCACGTGCAGGGGCTTGCGGCTCACGGGGTGGTGCTGGATCTCCTTGACGACCACGGTGCGCGGCGCGGGCTCCCCATCCACGTCAAGGCGCAGAACGTGGTGCGCGCCTCCCCGTGAGAGCAGCAGCGCGAACTCGTGCGCATCCAGACCCAGGGTCAGCGGCTGGACGCCATGCCCATACATGACCGCCGGCACCCGCCCCTGCGCGCGGTCGCGGTTGGGATGGCCCGCCGTCCGGCGGGACGCCTGAAGCGAAAACTCTGTGGCCAACGCGATCCCTCCCGCCGGAGCCGCCTCACCGCCATCAGCACAAAACGGCCGCGGCGGCCCTTCGTCCCGGCAAGCTTGCAGTCTAGGCCTCCGGCGAAGCCGCTGTCAACCGGACCGCGCCCCGCGCCCAAGCATGACGTAGCGGGCGGGGGGGCGCCGCACCTCGCCAGCGGACTCCCCGGAAACGGGGACTGCTCGCATCTCAGCCCCGCGACGTCTCCGGGGCCTCCCTGATGGCCACCACGCGCGCCGGGGCCCCACTGGAGTGCAGGACGAGGATCGGCAGGGCCAGCACGCGCCAGCGGCTCGGTGGCAACAGTTCGGTATCCAGGCGCAGGCCCTCCGCGATCCAGATACCGCGCTCCAGCAGCTCACGGTGAATCTCGTAGTTGTTCGGAGAGCGCCCTCCGACGCTGAATCCCTCGACGCCCACGCCGCGCACACCACATGCGGCGAGCCGGCGCGCCCCCTCGACGGAGAGCCGCGGCGCCAGGTCCACCCACTCGCGCGACCAGCCACGGCGGCGCCACCAGCCACCCACCAAGAGCACGACGGCATCGGGACCGAGTTGCGGCTCGATGGCCTCCAGCCGCTCGGGACCCACCACCACGCCGGGCGCCTCTCCCAGGCAGTCCACCACGACGGCGCGGCCATGGAGGCGCTCGGGCGGATACTCGTCCATCGTGGGGCGGAGGCCCTGGTGATAGGGTGAGTCCATGTGCGTCCCCCAGTGCAGGGGTGTGTCCAGGCGCTCCAGGTTCCACCCGGAGGCGGCGGCGTTGGACACAAGCCGCAGGTGCGGAGGCTCCACGTCCGGAATCCCGGGACAGTTGTCATACAGCGGCAGGGATAGGTCCAGGAACTCGAGATCCTGCGACAGGGCCATCGCTGCTCCCCCTCGGCAAGGTCTTGGCGAGGAGTTCGCAAACGGGCCCGGGGCGCCCTGCCCCCGCGCTGGAGGTCATCTGCGTGCGCATGGCGCTATGCAACGAGATGTTCACCGACCGGCCCCTGGAGCAGATCGCCGTACTGGCAGCCGAACTGGGATACGAGGGCCTGGAACTGGCTCCGTTCACCCTGGACCCGTCAGGTGTCGGGGCCCTCGGTCCGGCGGAGCTGCGGGCGGCCCGCAGGGCCGTCGAGAGGGCCGGGCTGGAAGTGGTGGGGCTGCACTGGCTCCTGGTGGGACCCCCCGGCCTGGAGCTGGTATCCACCGCCCGGGACGTGCGGGAGCGGACCAGCGCCTATTTGGTGCGGCTGGCGGAGATCTGCGCCGAACTCGGCGGTCGGGTGCTCGTGCTCGGCTCTCCCCGCCAACGCAACCTGGCACCGGGTCTGGATCGGGCCGCGGGCCTTGCCCTGGCCGCGAGCACCCTGCAGGCCGCGGTGCGGCGCGCCGAGGATCTCGGGGTGCGCTGGTCGCTTGAGCCCCTGCCGGCCGAGGAGACCAACTTCCTCAACACCCTGCGGGAGTGCCTCGACCTGGATGCCGCCCTGGGGGCGGGCCGGGCCCTGGGCGTGCAGCTGGACGTCAAGAGCCTCTGCGCGGAGGCCACCGATCCCACCCAGCCTGCCGAGGTGGTGCGCCGCCACGCCGCACACGCCGCGCGCTTTGCCCACGTGCATGCCAACGACCGCAATCGGGGTGGGCCCGGTTCCGGCGACGTTGTGTTGGCACCCCTCGTCGCCGAGTTACGGCGCCTGGGATATGCGGGCTGGGTCTCGGTCGAGGTCTTCGACCTCTCCCTGGGACCCGAGGCCATCGCTGGCGCCAGCCTCGCGGCCCTGCGGGCCGCGGGCGCCTGAGGGCCCCCCGACCCTGGCGCCGCCGCGCGGTTCAGGGCTTGCCCGCCGTGAGGCCCCCGTCCACGGCCAGCGCCGCGCCCATCACGAACGAGGATTCCGGGGAGGCCAGAAACAGAGCCGCCGCCGCAACGTCCTCCGGACGTCCGAGTTCGTTGGTCAGCTGCCGGCGCCGGATGCTGGCCAGGGCCTCCTCCTCCCGGCCCTGGAAGGAGCGGCGGAGGTACCCCTGGACGAAGGGCGTGTAGATCGTGCCCGGCAGCAGGGCGTTCACGCGGATCCCGTACGGCGCCGCATCCACCTGCATCGAACGCGTGAGGGCCAGCACGGCCCCCTTGCTGGCGGCGTAGGCCGCGCGCCGCCCGAGGCCCGTGTTGGCGATGGAGGAGGACATATTGATGATGGACCCGCCGCCGCTCTGGGCCTTCATCTGCTCCACCGCGGCCCGGCAGCCGAGGAACACGCCCCGCACGTTGACGGCCATGACCCGGTCCCAGTCCTCGGGCGAGGTCTCCTCCACCGAACCGACCAGACCGATGCCGGCATTATGAAACGCCACGTCGAGCCGCCCGGTGCCGCCCGTGGCCACAGCATGGGCCACCAGGGCGCGTGCCGCCTCCGGATCCGTCACGTCCGTCGCCAGGAAGCTGGCGCGGCCCCCGCCCTGCTGGATCAGCTCCACCGTCTGGGCCCCGCCCGCCGCATCGATGTCGGCCACCGTCACAACGGCGCCCTCTCTGGCAAACAGGATGGCACTGGCCCGGCCGATCCCCGACCCGGCCCCGGTCACCAACGCCACGCGTCCCTCCAGGCGCACGGCCACACCCCCCAGCTAGCGCTCGGGACCACGGGCCAAATCTCCCCGTCCCCGCACGCCCCCCAGGTTCTGCACGTGCACATGCGCGCCCGTGCCGATGGCCTGGGTGGCTCGCCCGATGACCGCTCCGTACTTGCGCACCTCGGCACCCATCGCGATGTCGCGCAGGGCCACCTTGTGGCCGAAGGGGATGCGGTCCAGAACCAGCACCTCGCCCTGGGCGCCCCCCACCGCGTAGCGCACGCGCTCTCCGGAGTCGAGGTCCCGCAGGGCCGTTCCCACGTCATCGCCGGCATGCATGACCACCAGGGCCTGGTGGGACTTGGTCTGCTGGGTCATCGGCGGCCTCCCTCGTCCCCCGCAGGTTTCTCGCCGCACGCGCCAGGGTCCTGGCCCCACGGCACCGAATCGGCCTCACCCGGAGGAGGCGAGCCGTTGCACTGGCACTGGCCGGGGGCTCTGGAGGTGACCGCGGGCGCGATTTGGCTCTTCACCAGCGTGGTGTATGACCGCCAGGGGATGCACCGGCGCCTCCAGCGTCGTGGCGCCGATCCCCGCGCCCTGGGCCCCTCCCTCTGGATCCAGCGACTCATGGGCCTCGCCCTGCTGATCCTTGGCCTTCTCGACCTCTCCCGCTAGTCCCGCTCGCTCTGAGGCCGCTGATGGCGCTGCGTCATCAGTTCGGTGATCGACCGGTCCTCATGGACCCGGCTGATGGCATCGCCGAGCAGCCCCGCCGTGGAGAGCACGTGGAGCCTGGACCCGAGCTGTTGGGCGGCGGCGGGTGGAAGCGGGATCGTATCACACACGACCACCTGACTGACCGGTCCGTCACGCAGCCACTCCAGCGCGGACCCCGAGAGCACCGGGTGCACGCAGGCCGCGTGCACCTCCTTCGCCCCCATGCGGCGCAGGGCATCGGCGGCGTTCACCACGCTGCCGGCGGTGTCGATGATGTCATCCATCAGGATGGCGGTCTTACCCTCCACGCTGCCGATGACGTTCATCACCTCGGAGACGTTGGGCGCGGGCCGGCGCTTGTCCACGATGGCCAGCGGCACATCCAGAAGTTCCGCCAGGCGCCGGGCGCGCGGAATGCCGCCCTCGCCGGCATCCGGGCAGACCACGACGATGTCCTCCACGTCCGGGGAGCAGAAGTGGGCCGCCAGCAGCGGCACACCCGTGAGGTGGTCGACCGGGATGTCGAAGAAGCCCTGGATCTGGCCGGCGTGCAGATCCACGGTGAGGACTCGGTCCGCGCCGGCCGTGACCAGCAGGTTGGCGATCAGTTTCGCGGTGATCGGTTCGCGGCCCCGCGTCTTGCGGTCCTGTCGGCCATAGCCGTAGTAGGGGATGACCGCGGTGATGCGCCTCGCGGAGGCGCGACGCAGCGCGTCCACGACGATCAGGAGCTCCAGGAGGGTCTCGTTCGGACGAATGGTGGGCTGGATGATGAAGGCATCGACCCCGCGCACATTCTCCTCAATGACCACCTGGATTTCCCCGTCCTTGAAGTCGCCGATGCGCAACTTGCCCAGCGGCAGACCCAGGTGTTGGGCCACACGCTGCGCCAGGTCCGCGTGAGCCCTGCCGGTAAAGATCTTCAGTGGACCATCGCTTGATGCCACGGAGCCATCCCCCTCGTCTCGCCCGCGCTAGGGCCGCTCGACCGGTGACTCGGCTTCTCGGCCCAGGCGTCGCCTGGCCCAACCGGTCTTCTGCACCTGCGGCACCCGCCCGATCACCAGGGCGTCCGGGTCCACAGGCCTGGTCACGGTGGTGCCCGCCGCCACGAAGCCACCGGCGCCCACCCGCACGGGGGCCACCAGGTTGGCGTTGCAGCCGACGAACGCGCCGTCGTCGATCACCGTGCGGTGCTTGTGCCGCCCATCGAAGTTCACCGTGATCACGCCAGCGCCGATGTTCACGCGGCTCCCCACGTCGGCGTCGCCGATGTAGCTGTGGTGCATCTGTTTGGTGCCCGCCCCGACGGTCGCGTTCTTCACCTCGGCGAAGTTTCCAACCTCCACACCCTCGCCCAGACGGCAACCGGGGCGGATGTGCGAGAAGGGCCCAACCCGGCACCCCGCATCGAGGTCGCTGTCCTCCACCACGGAGTGGCGCACCTCGCAGTTGGGGCCCAGGCGGCTGGAGCGGAGGTGGGTACCGGGCCCCAGAACGCAGCCGGAGCCGATCCTGCAGGGGCCCTCGATCAGGGTCTCGGGCCAGAGCACCGTGTCGGGTTCGATCTGCGCCCGCTCATCCACCCACGTGGTGGCGGGGTCGACCACCGTGACCCCAGCCAGCATCAGCCGTGCCAGGACCCGGCGGCGCACGGACGCCTCCGCGGAGGCCAGAGACAGCCGATCGTTGACTCCCAGGACGCTCTCCGCGTCCCGCGCCGGCAGGGCCTGGACGGGCCGCCCTTCGGCGACGAGGCTCCCCAGGACATCGGTCAGGTAGATCTCTCCCTGGGCGTTGGCGGGCGTGCAGCACTCCAACAGCCGCTCCAGCAGGGTGCGCTCAAAGCACCCCACGCCCGCGTTCACCTCCTGGATCCGGCGCTGCTCGGCCGTGGCGTCCCGTTCCTCCACGATCGCCAGCGGGCGGCCGTCTCCGTCCCGCACAATCCGCCCATACCCGCCGGGATCCTGCACCAGCGCCGTGAGCAGGGTTGCCGCCGCGGACGCGGAGCGGTGCACCTCGAGCAATTCGCCGAGCTGCTCCGCCTGCAGGAGCGGAGTGTCCCCGGGCAGCACCAGGACGGTGCCAAGTTCTGCCTGGCCGCGCAGTACCGCCAGCCCCGCCATGGTCGCATGCCCCGTGCCGCGCTGCTCCGCCTGGATGGCGAACTCCACCCGCAGGGCTCCCAGTTCCTCGGAGGCCGCCTGGATCGTGTTCTGGACGGAATGGGCACCGTTGCCCACCACCACCACCGCCCGACCGATCCCCGCGGCCGCCACGGCACGCAGGACCCGCAGCACCATCGGCACGCCCCCCACCGCATGGAGCACCTTGGGCAACCGCGAGCGCATGCGCTTGCCTAGGCCCGCGGCCAGGACGACCGCCACCACGTCCGAAGCCGGTCTGGACGTCAATCCGCTCCCCTCCGCTCTCATGCCCCCGGCCCTTGCGCCCTGGACCCGCCGGATGGACCCTCCGCCTGCTGCACCCAGGGTGCCGCGCGCAGGCGCATGGGCCGACCCTCATCCGCGGGTTGCTCCAGGATCAGCAGGGAGCGATACTCCTGCACCTTCTTCACCGCCGGTTGCGTGGTGGCCACCACCACCCCGATGCCGACGGGCAGGGCGCCCACCTCGCCGAGCAGATCCACCATCCCGCGCGCGGTGCCCCCGGCCTTCATGAAGTCGTCGATGATCAGGGCGCGGGATCCCGGCACCAGCGAACGACGCGGTACGGACATGCTCTGGATGCGCTGGGAGGATCCGGAGACATAGTTGATGCTCACGGCCGAGCCCTCAGTGACACGCGCATCCCTGCGCAGCAGGACCAGCGGACAACCCAGAGCCCGGGCCGTCATGAGGGCGATGGGGATCCCCTTGGTCTCGACGGTAACAATCACTTCCGCCCGCGCCTCGGCGAAGGCCGCGGCGAAGCACTCCCCGATCTGCCGGGACCACTCGGGCGAGAACAGGATATCGGTCATGAACAGGAAGCTTCCGGGCAACACACGGTCTGGCCGCGCCAGGGTCTCGGCAAGACTGCGGACCACATGCTGCAGCCGAGCGCCGGTGCAGAGCGGCAGATAGCGCACCCCGCCGTGAGGGCCGGAGGATGTCACCAGCCTCCCGCTCCCGGACTGGACCAGCGCGTGGCGAATGGTGTCCAGGTCCTCGCTGACCGTGCTGCGCGCCACCCCGCTGCCGGCGGCCAACTCGCGCAGCGACCAGCGGGCCCCCGGCCGCGACACCAGACGGCACGTCAACAGGGCGATCCGCTCTCCCCGAGTCAGGTCGCCACACCCCCGCGTTTGGCCCAGATCCTCAGCGCACGCAGTCTATCACGAACCGTCTGCGCGGACCCGAGCCTCCAACACCCTCCGACACAGATCCAAGTCCTCCGACTTGTCCACGTCCACGCCAACGCCAGCATTGCGCGTGACCACAGCCCCCGCCGCCGCGCGCAGGACCCGGCTGCCGGCCGCCTCCACGTCCGCGAGGCCCGCTCTGCCCACCAGGACGGAGAGCAGCGTCCCAAAGCCGAACAGGGAGGCCAGACGCAGGGGATGCTTGCGGTGGCGGTGCACCCACGCCAACAGCTCCAGGGTGCGCGGCACCGCGGCCGCACGAAGGTACAGGCAGTTGCCACCGGTGAAGGCGCCCTCACGCAGGCGAGCATAGGTGCGACGGACCCCTGGAAACTGACGTTCACACTCGGCACGGCTCACGATCGGATACCCCAGCGCCAGAGACCTCCGGCGCGCACCCGCCAGGACCTCATCCACCGCCGCCGCGGTCAAAAGGGGCGCGTCCCCTGTGGCGATGATCAGCTCATCCTCCGCCCCGAGATCGGCGGCCGCCAGGGCCGTGCCCAGGCTCCCCACGACATCCTCCCCCGGCTCGACCACGAGCGCACCCCCACGCCCGAGCTCTGGTGGGCCAGCCACCACCACCCTGTCCATCTCGCGCACACCGCAAAGCGCCGCCACGACAAGGCTGCCCATCGGGCGCCCGGCGATGGGGATCAGGGCCTCCCAGGCCTCCGGCGCCGCGGCCGCCAGAGCGCCCCGGTTGCGACGCCCAGCCAGCACCACCCCCTTCAGCACGCGCCACCCGCCCCCCCCGGTACGTGAATGCCCGCTGAGCAGAACCGGGCCGCAGCCGCCCAGACGCCGCGGGCGCGCAGCCCAGCGGCCACCCGCCGGGCCCAGACCACCGCCGGAGCCAGGGCCCAGACCGCGGAACCGGATCCGCAGAGGCCGCATCCGACCGCCCCGTGGTCCACCAGGGCGTCCATGAGTTGCCGCACCTGGGGATGCGCGGGCACCACCACATCCTCAAAGGAGTTGCCGGCCAGGAGGGCCAACCTATGACGCGCGCGCCCGCTGCGGAGGCCTGGTCGGGCCCCGCAAAGCTCGGCCACCGCGCCGGCGTCCGGATGGGTCCAGCTGCCCAACCTGTCCAGGGCCGCATACGCGGTCCCGGTCGGCATGCCGGGCCCGGAGCGCGCCAGCACGACGGGCCATGAGGGCAGGGGGGGCAGGGGCCTGACCACCTCGCCCCGGCCCTGGACCCAGGCCGTCCCTCCGTAGAGAAAGAACGGCACATCCGAGCCCAGGCGCGCCCCCAACTCCACCAGGCGCAGGACATCCCACCCCAGGCCCCAGAGCCGGTTGCAGCCGAGCAGCACGGCCGCCGCGTCGGAGGATCCGCCGCCAAGGCCCGCCTGAATCGGGATGCGCTTCCGCAGATGGATGGCGACACCACAGTGGACCCCGGCTGCCTGTCGCAGCAACTGGGCGGCACGCACGGCGAGATTGTTCAGGGACGTCCCGAGGTCGGGATGGTAGGACTTGAGGACCACGTCCTCCGCCTCGTCGAGACGCAGCTGGTCCCAGACGGTTACCGTCTGCAGCACGGAGGATACCGCATGGTAGCCATCCTCGCGCCGCGGACCAACGTCGAGGCCCAGATTGATCTTTGCCGGCGTGTTGAGGATCAGGGATGGCACTGGACTACCCGCCTCCCGGCACCCGGGTTTCGGCAGGCTCGTCCGCCAACCTGCGCGCAAAACGCGGACACGGCCCGGCCCGCGGGCGAGTTCACGCCCGCAGGCCGCCGCTTGGCTAGCTGGCCGTGAACTGCACCCGCTGCAGACCCTTTTGTCCACAGAGGCTAATCTCCACAATGTCGGTCAACAGGTCCGCGTAGCTGTACGAAATGCGACGGTACTGCTTGTCCTCATCCAACAGAATCACAAAGTGGCTGGGGTAGGTTCGCTCCAGGGTACCTTCCCGCTCGACGACCTTGCGGCGGCCACGGTTGGCCTTGACCAGCACCCGCTGACCCACGAAGCCGTCCAGGGCCTGACGAACCGCGGAGAGGACGTTATGGCTGCGTGCCATGGATCCACCCCTCTCACCATGAGTCTCAGCAATTGTATCACGCGCCTTCCATCCTGTCAAAAGATCGCCAGTATACCACGCGGCGAGCGACCGCTGTCAAGCGACCTCCGGCCCCCGTTGTACCCCAAACGGCCGTGCCGTTTGGCCTGTTTGGATAGGGTCGTCAGGACTTGGTGTACTTGTCCGCAACCTTGCTGGCACCATAGGCTTCGGGCTTGATCTTGGCGCCAAAACCGCTGCCCGTTACCATGCCCACAATGTCCCGAATCAATCCACGCGTCTCCCCGTTCTGCCCCACGTCCAGATGGATCTCCACCGCCAACTGCGTCCGTCCGTCCACGGCCAGGCGCGCGGCCAGGCGCGCCGCCACGCCCAGGCTGAGGGAGGTCTCATAGAGGATCTTCTGGCGCAGGGATTGGAGGGGCCGATGGATCTGCCGCTGGTAGAAGTAGCGCGCGCCCTTGCCCACGCGATGGATGACGACGGCGGTGACGAAGGAAATCTCCTTCTCCCGCGCCTGTGAGTCGGAGCCGACGATGAGCGTGTATCGTTCCACGGGCGCCTGGGCCACGAAGGCCATGATCTCTTCGAACATGCCCTCCAGACTCAGGGGACCGCGACTGGGGCTGATAAAGACACCGCCCTCAGGCAGCGACTCGCCCTCGGGCCCGCCATTGCTCAGGGCCCCGTTCCGTCCCACCTTGCGCCGGCCCTCCGACTGGGCGGCAGCTCCAGACGATGCGTCCCGGCCATGGGGCGCCGGGCGCCGACCTCTGGGCACCGACCTCCCCGGAGTTGACCTCCGGCGGCTCGGCTCTCTCTGGGTTTCCATGTCGTGCCGACCCCGCTTCAGTATCCCGCAACAGGGGGCAAAAGTCCACGCGGCCAAAGCGTTGCGGGCCGCGCGCCCGGGCGGTCAGAGCCCAAGGCGCCCCTCCCGCAACAGGACCAGGGTGAGGGCGTCGAACTCCTCGAGGCTCAGCGTCTCACCGCGGCGGCGCGGATCGAGCCCCAGCACGGTCAGGATGTCCTCCAACTCGGACCTCTCCTGATGCAGGGCCGCGGCCAGGGCGTTGGGGAGCGTCTTGCGACGCTGCGCGAACGCACCCCTGACCACCCTGAGCAAGGCATCGCGGGGTGCCCGGGCCACAGGCTGGCTGTGGGGCCGCAGCCGGACCACGGCGGAACCCACCGCCGGGGGGGGCGTGAATGATCCCGGAGCCACGGCGAACAGCCGACTCACCGTGGCGTGATAGGCCACCAGGCAGGTGAAGGCTCCGTAGGCCGCGGAGCCCGGGCTGGCCGTCATGCGCGCGGCGGCCTCCTCCTGCACCAGCAGCACCGCGCCGCGCCAGGGGAGTCCGCTACCCAGGAAGGCGGCCAGGAAGGGACCGGTGAGGTAATAGGGCAGGTTGCTACAGAGGCACCACGGTTGGGGCGCCTGGAGCTCGGCCCACGGGATCCGGACCGCATCTCCCCAGCAGACCCAGACCCGCTCCGCCAGCCGCTCGCTGGGCACCGCGGGGGGAATCCGAGGGCCGAGGGGGTCCGAGACAGCGACGGCAGGCGTGGCCCGAACGAGCGTCTCGCGCAGGGCGGGCCCAAGGGAACGATCGAGCTCGATCGCCAGGACTTCGGCCCCCCGCCGGACCAACTCGGCCGTTAGCGAGCCGACCCCGGGTCCCACCTCCAGCACCGGGTCGCCGGGCGCGATCTCCGCCGCGGCCGCGATGCGCGCCAGGATGCCGGGCTCGAAGAGGAAGTGCTGCCCCAGCCTCCGGCCCGGCCGGATCCCGTGCCGCCGCAGCAGATCCGCCCAGGCCCCGCTCATCCGCTGGCGCCTCCGTCAGGCACGAGGAGCGCGCGGGCGTTGGCCGCGGTGTTCCGGCCCAGTTCTTCCGCATCCTCGCCCCTGAGCGCGGCCACGCGCTGCAGCGTGGCCGCCAAGAACGAGGGCTCGTTGCGGCGCCCACGGTGGGGCACGGGCGCGAGGTAGGGGGCGTCGGTCTCGAGCAGGAGGCGCTCACGCGGGCATTGGCGGAGGGCCTCCTGGATCGGCTCGGCGTTGCGGAACGTCGCCAGGCCCCCGAACCCCAGATGAAGCCCCAGACGCACCGCCGTGGCGGCGAGTTCGGGGGCACCGGAAAAACAGTGCCAAACCCCGCCCCGGGCGGGAAGGCCCACCTCGCGCAGGATGGCCAGCATGTCCGCAGCCGCCTCCCGCTCATGGAGAACAATGGGAACGTTCAGGGAACGGGCCAGGTCCAGTTGCGTCCGGAACGCCTCCTGCTGCTGCCGCCGCAGAGCATGGTCGTAGTGGTAATCCAAGCCCATCTCTCCGACGGCCCACGCCCCCGGAGCCCGCAGCGCCGCCTTCAGCTCCTCCCAGAGCTCTGGGCCGGCCGCGCGTGCCTCGTGCGGGTGCAGCCCCAGCGCGAGCCCCGCCTCCAGGCCCGCAGCGCGCAGGGTGGCCAGAAGCGCCTGACCCGCCCGCCAGGAGGCGGGCTCCGTGCCCACCACCAGCACGCCCTCCACACCGACGGCCCGCGCCCGCGCCAGCACATCTCCCAGATCCGCGGCGAAGGTCGGGTCCGCGAGATGGCAGTGTGTGTCCCAGAGGGTCACCGGACCTCTGCCCCGGGCTCGACCGGTCCGTCCGGCCCCAACAGGCGCAGGTCCTTACCGGACTTGGCCGCCAGCAGCATGCCCTCGGATCGGACCCCCCGGATCGTGGCAGGTTCCAGGTTGGCCACGACCACGACCTGCCTGCCCACCAGGTCTTCGGGGCGGTAGTGTGCGGCGATCCCCGACACGATCTGCCGGGGGGTACCATCTCCCAGCGTCAGCTGCAGCCGCAGCAGCCGGTCCGCGCCCGCAACGCGCTCCGCCGCCTGGATGGTGGCAACCCTCAACTCCGTGCGCCGGAACTCCTCCAGCGAGATCGTGGGCCCAGGGTCCGGCGCGGGCGTGCTCGCGCTGGGCACCGCGGTCGGCGTGTGCCCCCCAAAGGAGCCGGCATCCTGGGCGACGGCCTCCGGATCCAGACGGCCGAACAGCGGCGCGCCGCGGCAGACACGCGTCCCTGGGCCGAGCCCTCCCCACTCCATGCCTGCCCACCCCACGTCCCGCACTGCGCCGGGATCCAGGCCCAGCTGGCGGAAAATCTCCTCGGGTGCCTGGACCAAAAAGGGAGACATCCCGACAGCCAGGATGCGCAGCACCTCCGCCACGTTGTACAGCACCGCGTCCAGGCGCTCGCTCTCCCCGCGGCGGGCGAGCTCCCACGGTGCCTGGCGGTCGACGTATCGGTTGGCCCTGGCACACAGGGACAGGAGGGCCGCCGGGCCCTCGTGCAGGCGCAGACCCTCCATGGCCCCCGCCAGTTGGTCGCGGGTTGTGGCCGCAGCCTCACGGAAGCCATCGTCCGAGTCGGCCGGCGGCTGGGGGACGATGCCCTCGCGGAACCGCTCCAGCATCGCCACCCCCCGGGAGAGCAGGTTGCCCAGATCGTTGGCCAGATCGGAGTTGTATCGCTTGGCGAACGACTCCGGGGCGAAGTTCCCATCCTGGCCGAACGGCGTCTCGGCGAGCAGGTAGTAGCGGATGGCGTCCACGCCGTAGCGACGCGCGAAGGCCACCGGATCCACGGTGTTGCCCGTCGTCTTGCTCAGCTTCTCGCCCCGCACGTTCAAGAAGCCATGCCCGTACACGGTCCGTGGCAGGGGCAGCCCGGCGGCGAGGAGCATCGCCGGCCAGATCACGCAGTGAAAGCGCGTGATGTCCTTACCAATCAAGTGCACATCCGCCGGCCAGTGCCGGCGGAAGGCCGCCTCGTCCCACCCGTACCCCACCCCGGAGAGATAGGTCGTCAGGGCATCGAACCAGACATAGACCACCTGGTCCGGATCCCAGGGCAGCGGCACGCCCCACTCGGTCTTGGCCCGCGAGATCGAAACGTCCTCAAGTCCGGAGCGCAAGAGGCTCTCCACCTCGTGGCGCCGAGCCTCGGGCTGGATGAAGTCGGGGTGCCGGCGCACGTGCTCCAACACCGCGTCGCGAAAGGAGGAGAGCCGGAAGAACCAGTTGGCCTCCTCCACGCGCTCCAGGGGCCGGTGGTGCACCGGGCACAGGCCGTCGTTGACCTCCTTGTCCGTGATGAACGCCTCGCACGAGACGCAGTACCATCCGTGGTAAGTTCCCGCATAGACGTGGCCCCGGTCGTGCAGTTCCTGCACAAGCCTCTGCACGGCGGCGATGTGGCGAGGGTCATTGGTCCGCATGAAGCGGTCGTATCCCACGCCCAGCACATCCCAGGCCTCCCGGAACACCCCCGCCATATCGGCGCAGTATCCCTCCGGATCCTGGCCCCGCTGCTTGGCCGCGCGTAGCACGTTCTGCGAGTGCTCGTCGTTGCCCATCAGATAGAAGGTCGGCCGGCCCCGCAGACGCTGGAAGCGGACCAGGGCGTCCGCGGCCACCTTCTCGTACGCGTGGCCCACGTGCGGATCCCCGTTGGGATAATCGATGGCCACGGTGACGTAGAAATCCTCTCGCTGCTCCGGCACGCCCATCCCCCCTGACAAACAAACCGCCCCTGTGCGTCTTGGCACAGGGGCCGCGCCGGCGTTACCACCCTGTCGCTGCGCGCCCTCATGAACGCGCACTCAGTGACCGCTCAGGTCCGGCCGCTAACGGGGCCACCGGCGACATCGTCGCCACGGTCTCCGGGACCCACGCGCCCGTCCCGCCGGGCTCTCAGCTGTGCCCGGCTCTCTGTCTGTCGGGCGGGCTCTGCCCCCTCATGAACCGATGAAAACCCATGTTCGTGTCCATTTTACGCGGCGCCGAGGCGCAATGTCAAGGCAGACATGCCCTGGGACGCGTGAGCCCCACCTGCATGGGCGGGGTCGCCTTTGTGAACCCTTGCCCATTTTGGACATTGCTGGTATGCTTCCCCACGCAACTTCACCCCCGGGAGGCGACGCACGATGATGAAGTCCACTGGTATCGTCCGTAAGGTGGATGAACTGGGCCGCGTGGTGATCCCGATCGAGCTGCGACGGACACTGGACATCGCGGAACGCGACTCTCTGGAGATCTATGTCGACGGCGACCGGATCATCCTGCGCAAGTATGAACCAGCGTGCATCTTCTGCGGTAATGCCCAGGATGTGCAGAACTTCATGGGCAAGAACGTGTGCCAGGACTGCATGACGGCGATGCAGGGCAAGGCCGTCTAGACTAGCGACCTGGCTGCTCCCGCTCGGCCTCCAGGAGTGCCGTATACAGGGCACGCTTACCCAGGCCGCTGGCGCGGGCCACCCGCGCCGCAGCCTGGGCCGGGCCCATCCCCTCCGCGCAAAGCTCGCGCACGTGCTGTAGCGCGCCCGCCAAGTCCTGTGGCGCGGGCACTGGGGGCGCAAGGCAAAGGACCACCTCTCCTCGGGGTTCGGCCTCCACGAAGTGCTGCAACAGCTCTGCCACCGTTCCCCTGCACACCTCCTCGTGAATCTTGGAGAGTTCGCGGGCCACCGCGGCGGCCAGGGAGGCGTGCCCCAGGTCCACCAGGGTCTGGAGCGTGTCCACCAGGCGGCGCGGCGACTCATACCACACTGAGGTCAGGCCCTGCTCGAGACCCCGCGCAAGAGCGGCGCGCCGGGCCTGGTCGGCCCGCGGCACGAAGCCGTGAAAAGCAAAGGCGTGGGTGGGCAGAGCCGACAGGGTCAGGGCGGGGAGGAGGGCGTTGGGCCCGGGCAGGGCCGTCACAGAAATCCCGGCGTCCACCGCGGCCCGCACCAGCCGGAACCCTGGATCGGCCAGGCCCGGCGTGCCGGCGTCGGACACCAGGATGACTCGCTCCCCCCGCCCCAGGCGCTCCAGCACCTGTGGCAGCCGCTCGCGTTCGTTGTGGTCGTGATAGCTCCAAGGCACCTGGGCGATGCCATGGTGACGGAGCAGGATGGAGGTCCGGCGGCTGTCCTCGGCCAGCACCACGTCCGCCTGGCGGAGTTCGGTGAGGGCGCGCAGGGTGATGTCCTCCAGGTTCCCGATGGGCGTTGGGCAGAGCACCAAGCCTCCGGGGTGGGCGCTCATCCCCGCCACCCGCCCCCCCCCCCCGTCCCCCCGCCCAAGCCCCTCCCCCCCCACCCACCCCCCCCCCCCCCCCATCGGGGCC
>JAKAUG010000479.1 GCA_021827805.1 Bacillota bacterium
CGCAGGGTCTCCGGGTGTACTCCCAGTTCCCGCGCCGCGTCACCAATGCCAACCCTCATGCATCCAGTATATACCACACATTCGGAGGAACGCAAGGCTGTTGAGATGCTAGCGTGCAGAAGCTACCCCCAAAGCCTCGGAGCGAGGGGACACCCCAGATGCGGCGAACTCTCCTGGCCATGGGCACACGCCGCAGGCTCTGGGTGTTCTGGCCCCTGGCGTTGGCCTGCCTGGCCGCCGCCTGGTACCTGGTGGCGCTGGGCATCCACGGCCTCGAACTCGCACGCTTTCCCTACCAGTCGGACTACGGCGAGGGCGCCCTCCTCAACGAGGTCCACCGCCTGCTCAGCGGACAGGGAATCTACCACAACGATGTCGCACCTCCCTTCATCGTCGGGAACTACCCCCCGGTCTACCCCGCCCTGGTGGCGGTCCTCCAGGCCCTGGGGCTCGGCAAGGGCTTTTTCGCGGGGCGGCTCCTCTCTGGGACGGCCATCCTGACGGCCAGCGTCCTGGCCGGGCTTGTGGTGCGGCGGGTGGCCGCGGGGACCGAGCCGCGCCCCGGTCCGGCCGCCCTCTGGGCGACGGCGCTTGTGGCCGCCGGCCTGATGGCCGCCCAGATCGCCATCTGGCGCTGGGGTCCCCTGATGCGCGTCGACTCCCTGGCCCTGGCCTTCACCATGGCGGGCCTCTACCGGGTGGCCTCCCGGCCTGAGCGGGCGGCGTCCGCCTGGCCGTGGTTCCTGCTGGCCGTGTTGACCCGCCAGTCCGAGATCGATGGCCTTGTGGCCTCGCTCTGGCTCCTCTGGCCCCACGCCCGGGCCCAGGCCCTCCGCCTCCTCGGCCTCTGGGCCCTCGGCCTGGCCCTGGCGGTGGGAGGGCTCGAGCTCGGCACCCACGGACAGTTCCTGGTGCACATCGTCGTCTACAACGCCAACCATTGGAGCCTCGGCAGCGCCTTCTCCGCCTGGATGACCTGGGTCTTCACCGCTGGCGGCCTGCCCCTGCTGCTGCTCGCGCTAGGGGGCCTGCCCGTGGCGCGGAGGGCCCCTCTGGGGCGCCTGCTCACGGGCTTTGCGGGAGCGGCCTGGCTGATCTCTGTGACCGTGGGCAAGGTTGGGGCCGCCGTGAACTACTTCTTCCCCTCCATTGCCGCGGCGGCCATGCTGGCCTCTCTGGTGGCGCTCGTGCCCCGCAGGACCGCTTCCCTTCTGCTCGCGGCCTACCTGGTGGGGATCCCGCCCCTGAACGATGCCCAGGGTCTGGCGGGGCAAGTGGCGCGCAGCCTCACGGCCTACCACGACCTGGGCACCCCCGGCTTCCGGCAGCTGGGCTGGTCGGCGGCCAAGGGCGGGCGGGACCCAGCGCAACAGAGCCTGGTCGCCCTGCTGGCACGCACCCCCGGGCCGATCCTCTGCGAGAACATGGGCGCTCTGGTGCTGGCGGGCCATCAGGTGTATTTCCAGCCCTTTGAACTGACCCAGGCCGCACGAGACGGCAACTGGAACCCCGCCCCCCTGGTCCGGCAGGCCGAGCAGGGAGCCTTCCCGCTGGTGGTGCTGGACTTTCCCCTGCAGACGCCGGCGGAGTGGAGCACCGACCGCTGGCCCCCTGCGCTCTTGGAGGCGCTGGACCACCGCTACCAGGCCGCGGGGGTACTGGGAAGCTACCACCTCTATGTGCCGCGCTCTGTGGGGCCAACGGGGACCGCTGCCGCGGGGGCGAGCTGAGGCGTCAAGGGACGGAGCACCTCGGGGGTCGAACCGGCCCCGCAGGCCTTCCGATCCCTTCCGAAACCCAACGGCAAGGCCGCGAAGCCTCCGCATCACCGAACATGTGACGCGCTCCCGGCCAAGCGACGCGTTGGTCCGAGGCTGTCGGCTGGCGCCAGAGCGGCCGGGTCACAGACTTTGGTCCCTGTCTGACGAGACGTGCGGGCACCAGCCAGCCGAAGCGCCATGTCTGGCTCAGCGATGATCCGTTCCCGCAGGTCGCGGGATGCCGGTGGTGAACCCGGACCCTGCCCCGGGCGACCGCCGTGCACGCTTCCATCGGCGCCGCGCGAGGGGGCATCAACGTCATGGCCCGCGGAGGGCCCGACCTCGGGTGGCGCGGGTCCGGTGGGGTGAGACAGGCGATGATGGCACCGCAGTGGCGAGTGCGCCCGTATCAACCCGGTGATGAGACGACCCTGGTCGACCTCTGGAACGCGGCACTCCCGGCCGACCCGCTCGACGCCGACACCTTGGCCGCACGGGTGCTCGCCGATCCCAACTTTCGGTCCTCGGGGCTGCTGGTCGCGGAGCGGGTACACGGCCCTGTGCCCGGCGAAGGACCGGGACCGCGGCCGCTCCTGGGGTTTGTGCTGGCCCTCTCGCGCCGCGTGCCGCTCGACCCGGGCGAGGGTCTGGAGCCGGAGTGCGCGTGGGTAACAGCCTTCGGCGTGCACCCGGCGGTGCGCCGGCGTGGGCTGGGGCGCGCGCTCCTGGGTGCCGCCTGTGACGAACTCGCGCGCCGCGGTGCCGAGCGCGTCGACGTGTCGCCGTACGCGCCGGGGTATTTCTGGCCCGGGGTTGACCGCGAGGCGTACCCGGAGGCGGCGGCGTTCCTGGAGGCGTTGGGGTTCCACCCGCTCGGCGAGGCGGTGGCCATGGAGAGAAGCCTCATCGGCTACCGGCCGCCCGCCGAGGTGCCCGGCGCCCGCCAGCGCCTGCTCGGCGAGGGGGTCCGGTTCCGCGCGTTTGGTCCAGAACTGGTCGTGCCGGCCGTGGAGTGGAGCCGCCGCGTCTTCCACGCGGATTGGGCTCGGTCGCTGCGCTCCTCGGTGGCCAGCCGGCTCCCCTGGTCCCGGACCCGGCTGGCCCTGGACGCGACGGGCGCCATCCTGGGATTCGCCCAGTTCGGCTGCTACGACCGGTGCGCAGACCGCTTCGGGCCGTTCGGGGTGGATCCGGCAGCGCGCGGCCGTGGCATCGGCAAGGTCCTGCTCCACGACACGCTCTGCGCGATGCAGCGCGAGGCACTGGCCTCCGCCTGGTTCCTGTGGACGGACGAGAACAGCCCGGCGGGCCACCTGTACCGGAAGGCCGGCTTCCGCATGGTTCGGCGGTTTGTGTTGTTGCGCCGCCATCTCGGCCGGGCCGCGTCCGTGGGTTGAAGCTCTCATGGCTTTCTCGGACGGACACGCACACCCTGAGGGGAAAGCCGCCTTGCCTGAGTCTGCGGGCGCGCGCTGACCCCTCGACGGAGGGCCGGACGTGGCCCGCGATCGACACCTCTCAGCTTCTCTGGACCGAAACGGGCGAGGCATACGAACGCTGGCTGGCACCCTGCGCGCCCTGTGAGATCTTCGCGGCGCGGCTGTTGGGGTGTTCTTACCGCGCGTGCTGGAGCTGCCCGGCCAGCCGCACGACGTCGGCCGCC
>JAKAUG010000397.1 GCA_021827805.1 Bacillota bacterium
CTTGGCGGTATGCCGGTCCTGCCAGAGGTCCAAGAAGAACTGTATAGCGTCTATTTAGCTCGGGGAGCTCTGGCAACCGTCGCGATCGAAGGCAACACTCTGACCGAGGAACAGGCCAGAGCGCAAGTGCGTGGATCTCTGCACTTGCCGTCCTCTCAGGAATACCTTGCTCAGGAGATTCAAAACGTCATCGATGCTTGCGATGACATCAAGCGTCGCCTCGTTGAGCATGGCGTTGCGAAGCTCTCTCCAGAACGCATCGAGGAGTTCAACGGAGAGGTCTTACAGGGAGGCATCCCGCTCGCTGATGGCGCCGTTCCCGGTCGCTTTAGACGTCCCGGCGAAGACGTGGTCGTTTCGGGTGTAGGCTACCGGGGCCTGCCGGGGAGATATGTGCGACAGGCGATGAGCCACCTGTGCGAGTGGTTAAGTAGTTCGGACTTCCACACGGACCGTGCGGACTTGGAGATCCCATTTGCCATATTGAAGTCCATCGTTGCACACTTGTATATTGCGTGGATTCACCCGTTTGGCGACGGCAATGGCAGAACTGCGCGCTTGGTTGAGTATTACTTGCTGCTTTGCGCGGGCGCGCCGGATGTTGCGGCTCACCTGTTAAGCGATCACTACAACAAGACGCGGGCGGACTATTATCGCCAGTTGGCTCGTTCCAGTCAGAGTGGAGGAAACCCCATTCCCTTTTGCGCATATGCGGCACGTGGCTTCGCGGATGGCTTGAAGGAGCAGATCGAGTTCATCAAGGCGCAACAGTTGGAGATCGTATTTGGTGGCCATGTTCGCGACGTCTTGCGGGATATGTCCCCCGACCGCACCGAGCGACAAAGGACACTGGTCATGGCCCTGGCCGAGCGGTGGCCAAAGCCGGCCGCTCGTTCAGAAATCCGATATCTGACCCCGGCACTGGCGAAGATGTATGCTCATACGACTGAGAAGACCGTGACACGCGATCTCACAACCCTGACGGATAAGAATCTTATCACTCATGAACGACGAGGCCAGGTCAAGGCGAATCTGGACGCCATCAAAGCATTTCTTCCAGCGCGGTTCTGAAATCTATCCGAGTGATCCGGACGCCCTCAGCACCATTGTGCGGAAGTCTGAGGTTGGGTTCGCGGACGCATCCGCCTCATCTTCGCGCAGCCGGGCCACGATCTCCACGGTGACGCAGCCGACGTGATGCAGATCGAGGCGCCGTCCCTGCCCCGCTTCGCCAGGATCGCCGCGGCCCTGGTCGAGTCTGCGAATGCCTCCGCGGCCCACGCCCCCTGTCACCCCGACCGGCCGCTGCGCTTCCAACTGGTAAATCGGGACGCGCTTTGACCCCTGTGGCCCTGCCCCGAATCCCGGTCCAACCCCGATGCGCCGAAGGCTGAGGCTGTACCGCTGATCGTCGCGGAGGGCGTCGAGCAGTTGGCCCATCGGTGGTCGCCCTCGCCGCCTGCTCCGCAGCCTCCGCTTCCCACCGCCTGGCCGCTGAGCGCGGCGCCTGGGATGAGATGGCTGGCCTGGAAAGGCATCATGGTCGTCTGGCCGCGGGGTGAGGCGGACCAGGGAACCGACCCCACCCCGGCGGGATGCGGCATGTGCAAGGAGCCGCTGGGCCGGCGTTCCCTCCGTTCGGTGCCGCGTGGTCGCGGACACGCCGCCCAAGAGCGGCGGCGCAACGGCCAGGCCCCAGAGCAGGTCGAGCTGGGCGGTGGGATCCATGCCGTCGGCGAGGAGTGGCCCAGGGGACCCGGGCCCTCGCTGGCTTCGGCGGGCTGGTGTATCCCCCGCTGTACAAGGGATGGTGCGTACGCATGCTCACGGCGCGGTCGACGGGTCCTGTCCGCGTCTCTTACCGCGATTGGATCTTCCACGGTACCCGTTCAAGAGCGTGCCAGTGAATCCCATTACATAGGGGCAAGCGGCGGCCAGGCTGCCCAGGGTCACCCCCGCGGCTGTCTGGTGTCCACCCAGCTGGTGGATCTCGTCGAAAACCGCCACGTCGACAAAGCCGCGCAGGCGGCGGTGGATGAACTTGGCCGGGGCGAAGCGGCGGATGCGGCTGCGGTCGGCCTGCCAGAGCCGGGTGCCGCAGCCAGGGCAGGCGGCGTTGTCCGCCCGCGGCGCATCGAACCAGTCGCGCGGCACAGGGTTGCCGTCCCTGTCCCGGAGCAGCGCGCCGCGGTCGGGGCAGCGCCAGCCGGTCTCCCGCTCGATGCCGATCAGGGTGCGTCGCGCCAAGCCCTCTACCTCCGCCTCGGCCCAGCGGGGAGTGCGCGCCTCGCCCCAGGTCGCGCCGGGGCGGCGGAAGTAGCCGAGCTTGGCCGTGTCGCGGGCGAGGAAGTACCACTCGGGGCCACGGGCGGCCTCGTGACGGCGGTGCCAGAGCTTGAGCAGGTCCGCCCCCCGGCGCAGCAGCACCACCCGGGCGGCGGGCACCACCGCGCGCAGCTCGCGCGGCCACTTTCCGTAGACCAAGTTGCTTGGGCGCCAGGACCAGGGCGCGGTAGCCGGCCCGGCCAGAGAACAGCCGCTGGGCGGCGGCGACGCTCTGGACGGTCTTGCCCGTTCCCATTTCGGCCACAAGCAAGACGGCCTTCTGCGCCGCCAGGGTCCGGTCCAGGGCCTCGGCCATGTCGGCCTGCGGGTCGTAGAGCGGACGCGCCAGGCCCGCGATGGCCGGGTGGCGGGCCGCCATCGGCTCGGGCACGTAGCGCGGCCGGTGCACCGCGGCCACCCGCTCGGCCAGGGCCGGAGCCCAGGCCGCCAGGTACTCGTCGAGCTTGGCCGCGCACGGATCGCCCGTCCCGGCTCCCTCGGGGATGCACAGGCTCCCGGCGCGCACCAGGTCCCCCACGAGCTCCTCCCAGTGCCCCTCCCCCGCGCCGACCTTGGCCGCGGCCAGGGGGCAGCGGCCGTGCGGCATGCACCGCCCGTGGCTGCAGCATGGCCCGCTCGCGGGCCTCCTCCACGAGGAGCGGCGCCCACTCGGCCAGGACTGGCAGGCTGGTGGTCTCGCGCAGCCAGCGCAGCAGCGCCCCGGCCAGGTCGCCCTCCGGCAGGAAGCGGCGCGAGAGCACCAGCGCGTGGGTGTGCCCCTCGGCGGTCTTCCCCGTCAGGATGCGGTGGCGGCCATCGGCGCTGAGGTGCTTCCATTCGGTGTAGCCGTCGCCGGTGGGGGGGATGCCCACGCGCTCCTCGCGGTGCTCGGCGATGGCCTTGACCGAGCTGTCGTCGCCCGCCAGGCTGGCCAGCACCAGCCGGTGCGGCCAAGCACTGTCGTCCTCGACGACCAGGTCGGCGTGGCAGGACGGGCTGATGTGGCTGCCGTAGCCGCCGTAGTAGCTGATCTCGATCATGGTGCGCTCCCTCCTACTCCAGGGTCCGCACGGTGCCGTCGAGGC
>JAKAUG010000198.1 GCA_021827805.1 Bacillota bacterium
CCGCGTCACCCACCGTTCAGGGGGTGATGGCCCCACCGTTCACCGCGACGACCTGTCCTGAGACGTGGCGGGAGAGCGGACCCGCCAGGAACTCCACCACGCCGGCCAGATCGTCGGGCTGAGCGATACGCTGCAGGCGCGATTTGCCCTCTTCGGAGGCCACATTGCGCGTGGCCGCAAAGCGCGCCGTCCAGGTGGGGCCGGGGGCCACGGCGTTGACGTTCACGTCGAAGGGGCGCAACTGCAGGGCCAGGGAGCGGGTGAAAAAGGCGATGCCCGCCTTCGCCGTGGCGTAGATCGCCCCCTCAGTGACGGGCATCACGCCCGCCATGGAGGAGATGTTGATGATGCGGCCGCCGCGGCGCTCGATCATCCCCGGCGCCGCGGCGCGGCAGCAGAGGATCGTGCTGAGCAGATTGCGGTCGAGCACGGCCCGGATGTCCTCGGGGCGGATGCCGACGCAATCGTTGGGCTCCGGCCGGCGCCCACCGACCGCCGCGATGTCCCCGCCCGCGTTGTTCACCAGGATGTTCAGCGGCCCCAGCGCCGCCTCTGTCTCGGCGATGATGCGCGCCACCGCGTCAGGGTCGGTCACATCGCCCAGCACCGCCACCGCCCGGCGGCCCATCGCCGCGATCTCCTCCACGGTGGCCGCGATGGTGTCGGCCTCACCGAATTCCGCGGACTTGTTCGCGGTGATGTCATGGACCGCGACGTCCGCGCCCGCCGCGGCAAGGCGCAGGGCGTAGCTCCTCCCCAAGCCGCGGCTGCTGCCGGTCACCAGGGCCACCAAGCCAGCCAGGTCCCCCAAGAGCGGCACCCCTTCCCGAGGGTCTCCGAAGGCGCACGGGACGGCAGGGAGCTTTCGCCGTGGCCCTCCGTCTGGCCCTGCTGAGAGCTGGCCGCCGGGCAAACGTGATGCGATTCACCAATGGACGAAAACGAGAGCTACGCGACGCCCGGTGAAGGAAAGGGGGCCGCGCACGTTACGAACGTGCCACGAGATGTGTGCAGCGCGGCCACTGGCGACAGGGACCGTCCGTGGCGCTTGTGCGCGGCGTCACAAGGAAGTACACTCGGCACTGGCCCGAGAGGTTCCGGGAGGACGTGATGGCGATGGTGGACCGGGAATTGGGGACGGAGGTGCGGTGCGCCTGCGGAGGCGCCCTGGAGACGGCGGTCGTCGGCAACTACCGCTTCGAGGATGAATTCGGGCATCAGATGCTGGTGCACCACGTTCCGGCGGCCGTGTGCACCCGCTGCGGGGATGTGCAGCTGGCGCCGAACATCGTGGCCGCGATCGACAAGGTGCTGCGGCGGGCGGAGCACCTGCCTCGTCACCTGGACTACGCGGCGGATTGACGGGGCGATGGAACGGCGGGCCCTCGTTCCCCTGGCGAGGGCCCGCCAGCGGATCAGGCGCCGGGAGTCGCCGCCGCGGGCTCTTCCAGGTAGAACTCCTCCGCGGCCGGATCATAGGCGAACAGTTCCGCGTAGCGACCCCAGGAGATCGCTGTGTCCAGTTGGGCCCGCGCCTCCGGCTCGCTGAAGCGCTCCGCGAGCAGGTCGGCGAAGAACTCGCGGCGCATTGTGTGGCTGCGCTTGCCCTGCAGGACGCGCAGGATCACCGCGAAGAGCGGTAGGGTGCGGATCCGCTCGGCGAACAGACGCTTGCGCTGGTCGACGTCGGCCTCGGCGAAGATGCGGCCCAGTGGCGTCAGGCAGAGATCGCCCTCCTGCACCTTGGCCAGATCGATCAGCTCCGCGGCGTCGGTGATGGGCAAGAGGTCATCGACCTCGAGCAGCAGCTCGCTCCCCAGGCGATAGAGGTCATCGCGCCCGCCGCGGTCGGACACGAGCTCCAGGAGGCCGCTCAGCATGCCGATGGGGGCGTGGGGCAGGGGCGCGGCGGGCGGAGCGCCGGATGCCGCATCCGCATCCCGGGCCGCGTCGGACTCGGTGGCGGCGTCGTCCCCGTCGGACAGGATGCGGTAGACGCGGTCCACCAGAGCGAGGAACTGTGGTTGCTTGCGGTTGCGCGGGCGGGGGAGACGAATCGGCAGGTCGGCGACCACCCGGGCCGGATTGCGTGAGAGGACCACGATGCGGTCGGCCATGAAGACGGCCTCTTCGATTCCGTGAGTCACCATGAGCACCGAGCGCGTCGGAATCCTGTGGTCAGCCCACAGATCCAGCAGCTCGGAGCGCAGGTTCTCCGCGGTCAGCACGTCCAGGGCCGAGAACGGCTCATCCATGCACAGCAGTTCCGGCTCCACCGCCAGGGCCCGGGCGAAGCCCACGCGCTGGCGCATCCCGCCGGACAGTTCCTTGGGGTAGGCCCCCTCGAAGCCGTCCAGCCCGACCAGGTCGATCAGGCGCAGCGCCTTCTCGCGCCGCGCGGCCGCCCCGAGGCCGGCGGCCTTGAGCCCAATCTCCACGTTCTGCTGCACGGTGAGCCAGGGATAGAGCGCGAAGGTCTGGAACACCATCGCCGCGTGCGGGCAGGGACCCTCAACGGTCTGGCCGCGATAGCGCACGCTGCCCGCATCGGGGGCCATCAGGCCGGTGATGATACGCAGCAGGGTGGACTTGCCGGATCCCGAGGGACCGAGCAGCGCGACGAATTCGCCCTCCCGGATCTCCAGGTGGATGTCGTCGAGCACCACCATGTCCTCGTAGCGCTTGCAGACATCCTCGGCCGAGACGAGCACCGGAGCGCGCATGCGCGTTCCCTCCCCTCAGGGCAACAGCGTGTAGCGGAGCTCGGCCGTGCGATACAGCGGGCGCCAGACCAGGCGGTTGATGAGCACCACCAGGGCCGAGAGGGTGAGCGTGGCGCCCAGCAGCAGCCCGTAGGATCCCCTGGCGCTCGCCTCAGCGATCGTGGCGCCAAGGCCCACGGTGTGGACCACGTTCTGGCCAACCCGGACATATTCCGTGACGATGGCCGCGTTCCAGGAACCGCCCGCGGCGGTGATCAGGCCTGTGATCAGGGACGGCAGGATGCCGGGGATGATGAACACCCGCCAGGTGTCCAAGCGGCTTAGGCCAAACAGCGCGGTGGCCTCCTTCAGGTCCTCGGGCAGGGCCATCGCGCCAGCGATCACGTTGAACAGAACATACCACTGGGCCCCAAGGAGCATGAGCAGGATCGAGAGCCAGCCAAGTCCCCCGCCCACCCAGAGCACGATGAGCGGGAAGAGCGCTGAGGCCGGCACCGAAGCCAGGATCTGGACCAGCGGCTGCAGGCGTGAGGCCCAGACGCGGTTCAGGCCGATGAACACCCCGACGGGGACCGTCCAGAGCGTGCTGAGCGCGAGTGTGGCCGCGACCCGCAGGCAGGTCCAGAGCGCGGCGAGTGGCAGGCGGCCGAGCGCGCCGGCGGGAGCGCCCAGCAGCAGCGCGACC
>JAKAUG010000275.1 GCA_021827805.1 Bacillota bacterium
TAGCGGCCGACTCAGGAACGCCTACCGGCGTTTCTCGGTGGATATCCACGTCCCGGACTGGCATGCCGACCTGCTATCGCACTTTGACGCCGTGGACTATGTGGGTTGTATCGCCAGCGCCGGCCATCAAAGCCTGCTGCAGATGGCAAACTCGCATGTGGGCCTATGCCTCTGGGACACCAGGGTCGGCCAGAAGCATGCCAACATGGGCAAACGCGACTTCTTTGGCGAGGTGGTGGCGGAGTGCCGGCGGCAGGGTCTCCATCCCCTCGCCTATGTTAGTCTGATTTACGACAACTGGGCCTACCAAACGCACCCCGACTGGCGCATCACGCGGCCGGACGGGAACGCGGGCCTCCAGGATGGGCGGTACGGCGTGGTCTGCCCCAACTCGCCCTACCGGGAGTATGTCCACGCCTGCGTCCGGGAATTGGCGGGCGGCTATGATGTCGATGGCATGTTCTTCGACATGACGTTCTGGCCAGGCGTATGCTACTGCCCCCACTGCACCGCACGCTTCCTGCGGGAGCAGCGATCCGAGTTGCCGCGCGTGGTGGACTGGCGGGATCCCACCTGGCGCGCGTTCCAGCGGGCCAGGCAGGGGTGGCTGCTGGAGTTCGCGCAAGACATCACCGCGACGGTGCGGCAGGCGTGTCCGAGGCTCACAGTGAACCATCAGTTCTCCACGATCTTTCATAACTGGAGCGTCGGCGCCCCCCTCGATCTGGCGGGGGCCTGCGACTATGTGGGCGGCGACTTCTACGGAGGGGCCACGCAACACTCGTTGGCCTGCAAGATCTACCACGGACTGACCAGGGAGCGTCCGTTTGAGTTTCACACCTCGCTCACGCGCGACTACCGCGACCACGTCACGGTCAAGCCGGTTCAAGAACTCCGTACGGAGTCCTTTGTGGCGACCCTGCATGGCGCAGCCTTGATGCTTGTGGACTACATCAACCCCGACGGAACCTTGAATCCCAAGGTATACGCGCAGTTGGCTGGAATCAATGCCGAGCGTGCCCGCTACGAGCCCTTCGTCGGCGGAGAGTTGCTGGCGGACGTGGCGATCTACTTCGATAAGGAATCGCTGTACAATCCGGACGAGAACGGCGTCCGGGTTGATCAACTGCGCGCGGTCGATCATTGCCCTCATCGCGATGCCGTGGTGGGGGCAGCGCGCATCCTGCAGCGGGCCCACATCCCCTACGGTGTTGTCACCAACGGTAATCTGGCGGATCTGCGCCGCTTTCGGGCCGTCTGGTTGCCGGGCGTGCTTGAGATGACCGCAGCACAAGCCGAGATCTTCCGCGACTTTGTGGCCCAGGGGGGTGTTCTGTACGCCAGCGGAACATCGTCCCTGGACCCGCTGGGCGGCACTGAGCCGCGACTGCTGCTGGAAGATGTTCTGGGTGTGCGCTACCAGGGCCAGCTGGGCAGCCGGATCACCTACCTGACACCGCGGGACCGGGAACTGGCCCAGGTCGTCTGGCCGCAAGATCACATAAGTTTCGAGGGCCCCATGCTGCATGTGGAGGCTGCGCCAGATAGCGAGGTGCTGGCCACTGTCACGCTGCCGTTCGTTGATCCTGGGGCGGGACGGGTGATCGGCAGCAGGTTTGCGGCCATCCACAGCAACCCGCCAGCCCTGGTCACCGGAACCGTTCCCGCCGTCGTAGGCCACCCCTACGGGAGGGGACGTACCGTCTGGGTGGCCGCCTCCCTGGAACGCCAGCCCGAGTTCGCCAATGCTGCCCTGGCTACCCACCTGCTACGTCGCGCCCTGCCTGGTCCCTACCAGTTCGAAGCGGACACACATCCGGCCGTGGAGATGACCCTGTTCGGACAGCCGGATCGACGCCGACTCTTGGTCGGCCTGCTCAACACGCAATACCCGGGACCACAGGTGCCCGTGGGGGCCGGCGTGCGCGTCCAGCCGCCCGCCGGTGCCAAGGTGGAGCGCGTGCGCCACCTGCCAGACGGCGGGCGTGCCGTGCCGCATGCCGTTGAGGGCGCGTACGTGAGGTTTCAGGCGGAACCCTTCGATACGTTTGCGATGTTCGCGGTGGAATACCGCTAGCGATCTGGTGCCGTGCACACGAAGGAGGCGGATGGGATGGAAGATGCAAAGGCCCGGTACGCAGTGGCCACATGGGCAGAGGCAGTACCCTACGAGTTGGACACGGGGGTCATGTTCCAGGACCTGGTACGGCGGGAGCACGGCGCACGTACCCTTGTTTCAGGCACCGCCACGTTTCAACCGGGCGCGGCGTTGCCTCTGCATACACACAATGTCGAAGAGATCGTGACGGTGTTGGCGGGAGAGGCGCAGTGTGAGGTGGACGGGCGGCTACGCACCCTCGTGCCGTATGACACCACGTTCGTGCGTCCAGGAGTCCCGCACCGTTTCCGCAATGTGAGTTCGGTGCAGTTACTGCGGATCCTGTGGGTGTACTCGCAGGTTGATGACTCTGGGACAACGCGTCCAGTGGAACGCAACATTCTGTAAGCTGGGTCCCAAGTGGGCAGCTGGCCAGCCCGCGCGTGACGCGTATCCCGCGCGGCTGGCGGTTCGTGTGCGTCTCCCCCCGTTCGGACAAAGAAGTAGAGTGGGACAGGGGCGAAGCGTGTGGTCAGAGCTCGCATTGCAGACGTTGCCGAAAAGGCGGGGGTGTCGAAGACCGCCGTCTCCTTTGTGCTTAACGGAACTGGGTCCATTGGGGAAGAGACGCGCCAGCGGGTGCTTGACGCCGCGAGAGAGCTGAATTACCAGCCCAGCATGGTGGCCCGTGGCCTGCGTATGCGGCGCACAGGCACGGTGGGCGTGCTTGTACCGGACCTCTTCGGCCCGTTCTTCTTCGCGATCTTCGCCGGGGTGGAGGCGACGCTGGCACCCAAAGGGTATATGTGTTTCCTGGGCAATGCGAATGAAGATCCGAGCCGTCAGGAGAGCGTGCTGCGCAACCTGGCCGGGTGGAGGGTGGACGGGGTGATCCTTGCTCCGCTGGTGGATCACGGGCGTACCCGGCCAGATGCCGTACCGTTGGACAGCACGCGCGTGGTCTTTGTGGATCGCGAACCGGAGGCCGTCGGTCTCCCGGCAGATTCGTATCCTTCCGTCTGTTCCAACAACCTTGACGCGGCCAGGGAGGCCACGCTTCATCTGTTGCACTGCACGCAGGGTCCGGTTGCTTTCATCGGACCGGAAGCCAGCACGGGCCCCATCTCGTTGCGCGCTTTGGGTTACCGTCAGGCCATGGAGGAGGCGGGCCGGCCCGCGATGGAGGCAGTCGGGCACGGCGACAGCCGTGACATCGGCCACGCCCTGGCGACAGGCCTTCTCGACCGGAGCGGACCCCCTCCCGCGTTCTTTGCCGCGACCAACCCCTGCGGGCTGGGAGTGTACAGC
>JAKAUG010000439.1 GCA_021827805.1 Bacillota bacterium
GATCATGGTGAACAACACCCTGGCGATCCTGGAGGGCGGCGAGCCCGACCCGGCCCGCATCCGTTTCCTCTGGCAGCCGACCCCAGCGGGCAAGCCCGGCAGCGCCGTCCTCCCGCGCACCCCCCGCGGCCAGGCGGTCGGCGGCGCCTACCTCTGGCTGCAGGACGTGGTGGTGATCGGCTCACGCCTGCACTGTTTCCCGCTGATCGTGGGCCCCAACCCCCAGGGCCCGGAGGGCTTCCAGTTCGCGCTGCATGGTGTGGCCCACCTCTCCCTGCCGGTGGGCCCCGACGGCCCGGATTGGTCCGGACAAACCCAGGCGGACACCCCGCTCTGGTACACGGTCCCCGATGGCCGGCAGGTCTCCTTCGGCGCCGCCCTCTTTCCCAACACGCCCGAGGCTGGCGCCCCCGCCCCCGACGGCCATCTCTACGTCTATGGCCTGCTGCAGGGCCGCCCCTGGCCGCAGCCGGTGGTGGCACGGGTACCCGCCGCCTCCTGCGACGACGGGGACGCCTGGCGTTTCTGGGATGGCCGGAACTGGCAGCCGCAGCGGGAGGCCGTGGCCCCGGTGGGCACGGCGACCTCGCCCGAGTTCAGCGTCTGCCCGCTGGTCGGGGGCTGGTGGGAGGGCCGCCATGCCCTCGTCTGCCAATTGGGGGCCGATGTCTGCCTGGCCCTGGGGGACTCCCCCGTGGGGCCCTTCGGCGAGCCCGCACCCCTCTATCGCTGCCCGGAGGCCGGCACCGGCGCCGGAGTCTACGTGTATAACGCCAAGGCCCACCCGCACCTGAGCCGGCCCGGCGAGCTCCTGGTCAGCTACAACGTGAACACCACCAGCTGGACCGAGCATCTCCGCCAGGCGGACATCTACCGGCCCCGCTTTGTGCGCGTGCGCGCGGCCGAACGGGGCTGAGCGGGTTCCGGGCCCGCCCAGGCTTGGCGGGCCTACTGGGAGAGCACCTGCAGGGTCACGTGGAAGCCGATGATATACATCGGGCAGGCCTGGCCGGGGCTGCAGTTGGGGCGGCCAGCGGCCTGCAGGGTCGTCGTCCCGGCCTTCAGCGCCCGGTAGAGGCCCTGCGCCCCGCGCACAACCATGACGTTGGGCACGCGCGCCACCACGGCCTGGTCGGCCACCGTCACGCTCCACTGCTGATCCCCCAGGGCCAGCAGGAACCCCTGCCCCACGTGAAGCGTGACGGTCTTGCCATTGTCCGCCATCGTGACACGCGTGCCGCTCGCGGGGATCATGGGTCCTCCCTCACCCGGTGCGGCGGGGGCCTTGGTCTGGGAGCTGGCGGTGCCCGAGCTTGCTGAGGAGGCCGGGGGCATCGGCACCGCGCCGCAGCCCACCAGGGCCAGCGAAGCCCCAAGCACCAGGGACGCGATCGTCCGGGCCTTCATCACCAAACACCTCCGTCGTGTCCCCCCATGGACGGGCGACGGAGGTGCAAGGTTCCCGCGGCCGCGAGCATGCCGCGCTCTAGATGCCCCACTTCTCATTCAGCCAGCGCTGGTACACCTCGACCTTGCCCGCGAGCACATCGTCCACCAGGACTGCCTGGCCCGTGGCGGCGGATTCGTAGATCGCAAAGGCGATGGCCTTGGCCCGCAGGCCCACCTCGGCGCTGACCTCCACGTCGCGGCCCGTGGCCACGGCCTGCGCGAAGTCGTAGCACTCCAGGGTGAAGCCGTCCGTGAAGTCGTGCGGGAAGAGGCGCTGCCGCCGCTCGGGGCTCAGGGTTGCCAGGAATTCTGGATACAGGGCCTCCAGGGTCACACTCTCCTGTCCGGGGCGACGGACCTCGGCCCGGCCGTGCGGGCCGTGGAAGATGTCTCCGGACGGATCGACGATGGCCCCGCCCGTGGCGTAGATGGCGCACTGCACCCAGTCGTGGCCTGGGAAGGCGGAGGTGCGACTCCACTGCCCGATCACGCCGCTCTCGAAGTTGAGAACCGCCGTGAAGTAGTCCTCGCGCTCGTCGAGGGCCCGCAGACCCTGCCGCTCCATGGGGTGGGGGCGCAGGAGCTCGACCCGCGCGTAGACGCTGTGCACGTCCCCGTACAGGTAGCGGATGGTGTCCATGAAGTGCGCCCCGGAATCGACCACCCACCCCCCCGCGGAGAGCGTGCGCTCGGCCCGCCAGTGCCAGCGCGGCGCCTTTTGGGGGTCCGCCAGCGGCTCAAAGCGCACCTGCTGGATGAAGAAGCCCTGCGCCCGACCGAGCAGACCGGACTCGTTCAGCAGCCACCAGGCCGTGCGTTGGGAGGGACCGCGGCGCACGTTCTCCGCCGTGGCGAGCAGCACATCCCGCGTGGCGGCCGCCTCGATCATGCGCTTGGTGGCCTTGACCGTCAGGCCGCTCGGTTTCTCCACCTGGACCGCCACACCAGATTCGATGCACTCCAGGGCCACGCGGTGGTGGAGATGGTGCGGCGTGCACACATCGGCCGCCTGCACCCGGCCGGAACGGAGCATCTCGGCCACCGAGTCGTAGACCTGCGGGCGGGTCCCCTGGTATTCCGCCACCTGGTCTGCGTAGCGCTCGGCCGCCGGCCGGTACGCATCGCAGGTCGCCACGACCTCCACCAGATCCGGTTCCTTGCCGTGAATCGCCTTCCAGCCCTGGAGGTGGGCCCCGGCGATCCCTCCGCAGCCGATCACCGCCACCGATACCCTTGCCATCGCGCACCCCCCCTGCCGTGGGGGCCGTTCGCTGGCGCGGGGATCGTTCCTGCGGGAGGCCGGACGCGCTGGTCCCGATGGCACCTCGCGAGCCGCCGCGGGCGGGAGCAGTGGCATCGTGTGATGTCCGCCGGCAGGGGGGGCCCGACCCGCTCCGAAAGGGCCTGAGGCCTCGACCACGGGGACGCTGGCCGGGGTCGTGCCCCCGAAGCCTCCCCCGCCCGAAGGGAGCCCCCCGCCTTGGCGCGTCTCTGGCTTCGCCTCGCCGCCGGATTGGTCGGTCTGCTCGGCCTGGCGTACGGCGCGGTGTGGTTTGTGCCGCCACTGCACACCCTGGCCATCGAGACCGTGGTGACAAGCGGGCACGCCTACCTGGCCCACTGGATCGCCACACCGCGCGAGTTCTCCGCGGCCAGCGCGCGATGGCGCGACACCCCCGACGTCTCGGTGATCAGCCCGTCCCTCAGCCCGAGCGAAGCCAGCGGTCTCTCCGTGCGGCCCATCCAGGGCTCGACCTTCCGGGGCTGGGTCCTGCTGGTCGACAACCCCTCCTGGGTGCACGTCGTCATCACCGCCCACCTCGGCCGGGTGGGCGCACAGGTCCGGCAGTTCGCCCGGGACGCGGGGGCCCTGGCCGCCGTCAATGGGGGCGGCTTCCAGGATCCGGCGGGCAATGGCACCGGCGGTCTCCCCGTGGGCGTCACCGCCTCC
>JAKAUG010000307.1 GCA_021827805.1 Bacillota bacterium
CCGGGCTCGTCGTGGGGGTAGACGTACCCCTCACCGTGGCCCAGCCGGGCCGCACCCCCGCATCCCACCGGCCGTTCAGTCGGCGACCGCCCCGGCCTCCAGGGCGAAGAGCTCCCGCAGCTCGGCATTCGAGAGCTCGGTCAGCCACATTTCCCCTGCACCCACGACCTTCTCCGCCAGCTCGCGCTTGCCTGCGATCAGGCTGTCGATCCGCTCCTCGACCGTGCCCGCGCAGACGAACTTGTGCACCTGCACGTTGCGTCGCTGACCAAGGCGAAAGGCGCGGTCGGTGGCCTGGTTCTCGACGGCGGGGTTCCACCAGCGGTCGAAGTGAAAGACGTGGTTGGCGGCCGTCAGGTTCAGGCCCGTGCCGCCCGCGCGCAGGGAGAGGACGAAGACCGGCGATGCCGCGCCCCGCTCGGACCCAAACCGCAGGACCATCTCCTCGCGCTTGGCGCGGGGGACGCCGCCATGCAGGAACAGCACCTCGCGGCCCAGGGTCTCCTGCAGGTGCTCCTGGAGCAGCGCCCCCATCTCCTGGAACTGGGTGAAGACCAGGGCACGCTCGCCTCCGGCCAGCACCTCCTCCAGCATCTCCGTGAGGCGGCTCAGCTTGCCCGAACGCCCCTCCAGGGCGGAGTGGTCCCCCAGCAGATGCGCCGGATGGTTGCACACCTGCTTGAGCTTGGTCAGGGTGGCGAGGATCAGCCCCCGCCGCTGGATGCCCTCCATCCCCTGCTCCCGCAGCGACTCCTCGACATCCCGCAGAATCGCCGCATACAGCGAGGCCTGCTCGCGCGTCAGGGTGCAGAAGACGGTCATCTCCTGCTTGTCGGGAAGCTCCGCGGCCACGGCCGGATCCGTCTTGAGCCGCCGGAGCACAAAGGGTGCGGTCAGGCGGCGCAGCCGAGCCATCGCCTCGGGGTCGCGCTGCACCTGGATCGGCAGAAAGAACCGTCGGCGGAACTCGGCCTGGCTGCCCAGGAGCCCCGGGTTCAGGAACTCCATCAGCGACCAGAGGTCACCCACGTTGTTCTCCACGGGGGTCCCGGTCAGGGCGATGCGGCAACGGGCGCCGAGCGCCCGAGCGGCCCTGGCCTGCTTGGTGCCGGCGTTCTTCACGTTCTGGGCCTCGTCCAGCACGAGCGCACGCCAGGGGACGGCGCGCAGGCTCTCCAGATCGCGCGGCAGCAGGGCGTAGGTCGTCACCACCAGGTCCTGGGCCGTCGCGGCGCTGGCGAAGGCCTCCCCCTGCAGGCGCTCCGGACCATGGTGCGCCAGCACGCGCAGGTCCGGGGCGAAGCGCTGGGCCTCCCGCAGCCAGTTGCCGACCACCGAGGTGGGACAGACCAGGAGCACCGGCCGCGGCCCGCCATCATCCCGATCCCGCAGGATCAGCGCCAGGGTCTGAATCGTCTTGCCCAGGCCCATGTCGTCTGCCAGACATGCCCCCAGGCCGAGCCGGCCAAGCTCGCGCAGCCAGGCATAGCCCCGCAACTGGTAGGGGCGGAGCGTGCCCCGCAGGCCGGGAGGGGGAGACGGCTCCGCCTCCCGATCCGTCCCGCCGCCGAGGAGTTCGGCGAGCCATCCCTGCGCGCGCACCTCGGTCACCTCGAGACCGCCGGCCGCCTCAAGGCCCGCCCCGAGCCGGAGGGCATCCGCCAGCGTCCCGGAGCGCGGGGTCCCCCGCCCCTCCCGCAGCGCCAGGGCGGCCTCGATCTCGCGGGCCCGGACCTCGACCCACTGTCCGCGCAGCCGCACCAGCGGAGATTTCAGCGCCGCCAGGGCCGCGAGTTCCTCCCCGCTGAGAACCTCATCCCCCAGGGCGACCTCCCAGGAGAAGTTCAGCGCCTCATCGAGGCCCAGGCCCGCCGGTGCCTGCAGACGCGGGGTGGCCCTGCCCCGCACGGTGAGACGGGCGCCACCCCGGCCCCGGGTCCACCAGGCCGGCAACTGCAGCACGCACCCGGCCTCGTCCAGGAGCCAGGCGGTCTGGCTCAGGAAGGCATGCGCCTGGACCGTGGTGAGCGGACAGCCGGAGGGCCGAGGGTTCTCCAGGCTGCCCGCGATCTCCGTCGACAGTGCCGCGGCCCGCCCCAGAGCCGCCAGCAGGGCGGCGCGCAGGGTGGGCAGCGATGCTCCCACGGCCTCCGGCAGGGAGAGACGCCCGCGTCCCGGTTCCTTCCACAGGTCCTCCGCCGCCAACTGCAGGCTGGGGTCGTCGCCGGCCTGCAGCAGGTAGCGCAAGCGCCACGTCTCCTGCTCCTCGGGGGGTTCCTCGAGCCGCAGGCACAGGCGCCAGGCGGCATCCGCTCCAGCCTCAAGCGGCGCCGCCCAGCGCGCCGCGGCGGAGGCCAGGGCCGAGAGCTCGGCGGGCGCGCCCCGCATGGTGCCGTCCGGGGAGCGCAGGGCCTGCAGCCAAGCGTCGTGGACGCTGTCCACGACGGGCGGCGGTCCCTGCGGCGCTTCCCTGGCGAGGTGGTCCACCACCATGGCCAGGAACTGGCCCAGCAGGGCCCGGGCCGGGATCGCCGGTTGGGACCCGGCGGCCTCGGGGCCGAGGGCCCGGCAGGCTCCGGGCATCTGGCCCGCCAGGCGATTCGCCACCTCGGCGGTGCGTCCGGCCAGCACCGGCCGCCAGACGGCCCGACCGCCGTCGGGACTGAGTGCGGGCAGGAACAGCTGGCGCACGGCCAGGGAACCCCCGAGGCGCAGGGCCTCGGCCCAGAAGCGCAGATCGGCGCCCACCAGATACCCCGCTCCCAGGGCGTCGCGGTCGGCCACCCAGGCCAGCAGGGTCACCGCCGGACCGGGAGCAAGTCGCAGGGCCTGCACCGTCCAGGCGGCCAGGGGTGTCTCGGTCGCCGCCGGAACCGCAGCCCCCAGCAGCGGGGAGGAGGGCACAGGCCGACCGGCCGCGGCCGGGAGCCAGGCCACCACCGTACAGGGCCGGAGTGCCTGGAGCGGCAGGTCCGGCACCTCACTCGCGAGTGCCGCCGCCACGGTCTCCGCGGGCAAGCCCCAGGGCGGGGGTGCGCTCGACCCGCCGCGGCGGCGTCGCGCATCCCGGGGGCGTGGGCCCGTTGCGTCCGCTGCCGCCACCTGGGCGGTGCCCTCCCCGCCCGCCTCCGCCCAGAGGACGAGGTCCTGGTCCAGGAGCCCGGCGTGGAGCGCGGCCCTCACGGCTTCATCTCCCCGCGCGGAGGTCTCGGACACGCCGCCCCGCACGCACCGAGGCTCGGCACGGGGGTCGTGCGGCCACAATCATAGGCCTCTGCTGTCCGGACGCCAACCGACCCGGCGGGCTCGCTCGGCGCTCGGTCCTGCCGGCGGCCACCGTCGCCTTCAGGGGCGACCGGCGAGGAGCAGGGCGGTGAGGCCCCCGATGAAGAGGAACG
>JAKAUG010000192.1 GCA_021827805.1 Bacillota bacterium
CCTCGACCGCCCCGGAGGGCGATCCCGAGCTTCCGGCGGGCCACGGCCAGCCGCCAGCGCACGGTGGCGGCCGGCAGGCCCAGCGCACACCCGATCTCGCTGGAAGACAGATCCTCCACATAGCGCAAGACCAGTGGGACGCGATACAGCGGTGGGAGGGCCCGCACAGCCGCGCGCAGGTCCAGATCCGCGGACGAGACAGCAGAGGCGGACCCGTCATCCCGCAGCTCGGGCACCGGGACCTCGGGCCCGCCGCGCCGGCTCTGGCGGTACGCTTCACGGAGCACAATCCGGCGGAACCAGGCCGGGAAGGCGTGATCCCCGCGCAACTGGCCCAGGGCAGCGACCGTGAGCGCGCAGGCCTCCTGAGCCGCGTCCTCGGCGCGCCCGTGGTCGTGGAGCACGGCGCGCGCCAGCCGGTAGGCCTGCGGCCAGATGGCCTCCACGAAAGCCCGCAGTGCCTCAGGTCGACCGCTGCGTGCCGCGGCCAGGACATCCATCAGGTCGCCGTTCATCGTCGTCCTCCCAGGATGGCCATCCACCCCAAAAGAGGCGCGGTTCAGGGGAAAGTGTTGGGTGCGGACCAAGGTGCGGTGCCCGGAGCGGCGGATCGGTCACGGGAATGTTGCGCCTTGGCCGCCCACTTCCTGCATCCGGTCTTCCGCATCCTCTCTGGGACCGGTGCCGGTCGCAGCGATCGGGCCCCAGGAGCTCCGGCACATGGGCAGAGCCTGGCGGAAGCCGTCCAGTCCGCCAGCCCACCTCTGCCCACTGGTCACGGTGGTTGGGGGGGGGCGCGCATCACACCACGGCTCCGGCCGATATACCCCGCACCAGGGTGTGCCCCTTCCAACGGCGAATGCGCCTGCGACATGGGGGGATGGCGGTGCGCGTCGCGCTTGGCCAGTTCGGGGGACCCACCACGGTGCTCAACGCGTCCCTGACAGGTGCCTGGGCGGCCCTGCAGGATGCCGGTGCCCACGTCTGGGGGATCGTGGGGGGCTCCAGGGGCCTGCGCGCGGGCCGCTGGGTTCCCCTGCTGGAGGCGCCCCCATCCTGGTTGACCACCGCCCCGGGGGCCGCCCTTGGCTCCGGTCGGGAGCCCCCCAACCCATCCTCCACCCCGGCGCTGATCACCAACCTGGCACGCGCGGGCTTCGACGGCCTGGTCCTGGTCGGAGGCAACGGCACCATGGCCCTCGGTGCCGCCCTGCAGACGGCCGCCCGGGTGCAGGGCGTGCCGCTGGCGGTGGCGGGGGTACCAAAGACCATCGACAACGACCTGGAGGGCACCGATCACACGCCCGGATACCCCAGCGCGGCCTCCTTCGTGGCCTCCGCGGTGCGGGACCTCGGGGACGACCTGGCCTCCATGGCAGGATTCGAGGACGTGAGGCTCATCGAGGTCATGGGCCGGGGCGCCGGCTGGCTCGCCGGGGCGGGGGTGCTGGCGCGCCGTCACCCCGACGACCTCCCGCAGGTGGTCCTCATCCCGGAGGTCCCGCTCGATCTGGAGGCGTTCACCGAGGAGGTGGCCCGTTGCCACGCCCGCGACGGAGTGGTGCTGGTGGTCGTCGCCGAGGGGGTGCGCCTGGCCGGGCAGGGTCCGCTCGGTCTGCACGGGCTTGATGCGGCCGGCGGCACCACCGTCCTCGGGGGCGCGGCTCGGGCGCTGGCCGAGCATCTGCGACAGCGCCTGGGGCTGCGGGTCCGGGCGGAAAGCCTGGGCTTTTTGCCCCGCTGCCTGCGCCTGGCACAGACCGAGCGCGACCGGCGGGAGGCGCTGCTGCTCGGTCGCGTGGCGGCCCAGGCGCTCCTGCAGGGCCGCGCCGGCATGATGGCGGCGCTGCCGCCGCGGACTCCCGGCCTTCCGACCCTGGACAGCGTCCTGGTCCCCCTGGTTGAGGTGGGTGGCAGGGAGCGCCGCCTGCCTCCGGAAATGTTGTCGCTGGGCCCGGCCTTCACGCAGTGGCTCGGCCCGCTGCTCGAGATCCCGGAGCACTGGGCCCCGGGAAGCCTGGTCTAGTCCGCAGAGGGAGGGATCCCCGTGCCTCTGGTCTCGGCCGCTCAGGTCCTGCCCCAGGCCCGACGCCGCGGCTATGCGGTCGGAGCCTTCAGCATCCACACACCGGAGATGGTGGACGCCGTCTTCGCGGCCGGGGAGCGCCTCCAGAGCCCCCTGATCCTGCAGGTCGGACGGCGCGCCGTGCAGCAGAGCGGGGTCGAGGAGGCCTGTGCCTGGGTGCGGCGGCGCGCGGCGCGCAGCCCCGTGCCCGCGGTGCTGCACCTGGACCACGCGTTGGACCTGGGAGCCATCCTGAGGGGGTTGCGCGCGGGGTGCACGTCGGTGATGTATGACGGCTCGGATCTCCCCCTGGAAGAGAATGTGCGCCGCACCTCGGAGATCGTCGCCACCTGCCATGCCGTGGATGTGCCGGTGGAGGCCGAGGTGGGCCGGATGAGCGGCGTGGAGGACGACCTCACGGTCGAGGAGGCGGAGGGGCGCCTGGCCACCGCCGAGCTCTGCGTGCGCTTCGTGCAGGAGACAGGCTGCGACGTGCTGGCTCCCGCCGTGGGTTCTGTGCACGGCTTGGGCCAGGGGGTACCACACCTGCGCCTGGACCTTCTGACCTCCATCGCCGCGGTGGTGGACCTGCCACTGGTCCTGCACGGCGGGTCGGGGCTGGATCCCCAGCAGCTGGCCGGCGCCATCCGGGCCGGCGTGGCCAAGGTCAACGTGGACACCGAACTGCGTCGCACGTTTGTGCAGGCCCTGGGCCAGGCCCTGGAGGTGTTCGCTCCGCGGGACGATCCCCGCCCCGCACTGCTCGCCGCCGAAAGCGCGGTGGCCGAGCAGGTGGCACTGCGGATCGGCCACTTCGGCAGTGCTGGGCACGCCAGGGACTGAACCTCGGAGCGGGCGCGGGCGATTCGCGGCGGCAGGGCGCCCCTGTCTGCCCTGCCAGCCGTGGTGCCTGGCTCCATCTCTGCTGGAGCGGGATCGCAACGAATCCGGGTACCCCAGAACCCAAGGCACAGACAGGGGCGGAAGGCCCAGTGGGGGTTGGACGAGGGGCGGTAGGTCGTTTGGCCACCGACCTGCCACATCGTACCCGGGGCCTCCACGGCGATTCCGCCGCGAGGCCGCGCCCTGTTGCGTCCGTCAGCGTTCTGCACCACACCCTGCGCCGGGCGTCACGATCCCGGCGCCACCCGCCGGGATGCCCCAGGACCCACAGGCTCCGGCGCCTTTGGCCACTGGCCCGTTGCGCCTGCTGGCAGGGGAAACCCCTCCCGGTCGGGAACCTCGGCTTGGGTCGTCGTCGGGCACTTTCACCCATCACGCCCCGCTGCTCGTGGCGCACCGCTTGGTCGGGACCCGTGG
>JAKAUG010000405.1 GCA_021827805.1 Bacillota bacterium
ATCCTCGCCGGCCATCAGGGCGGCGGCCACGGCAAACTGGGCGAAGCGATCCATCCTGCGGACTTCCTTGCGCGGCAGCCACCGCTCCGGGTCAAAGCCCCGGACCTCGGCCGCCACCTGGCAGGGAAAGGCCGACGGATCGAACCGCGTGATCCGCCCGATGCCGCTTCTTCCCTGGCGGATCCCCTCCCACAGGGTCTCGATGCCGATGCCCAACGGCGTGACGGCCCCGAGCCCGGTAACCACCACCCTGCGCCGCACGTGCCGTTCCCTCCCGTCCGCAGACCCGGAGTCGGCCTGCCGGCGTCCCTCTTACTGCGCGTGCTCCTGGATGTACTTGACGGCGTCGCCGACCGTGGCGATCTTCTCGGCGTCCTCGTCCGGGATCTCCACGCCGAACTCTTCCTCCAGGGCCATGATGAGCTCGACGATGTCCAGCGAGTCGGCTCCCAGGTCCTCGATGAAGGACGCCTCTGAGGTCACCTCGGCCTCCTCCGCGCTGAGCTGCTCCACGATGATCTTCTTCACCTTGTCGAACACGTCCTGGGCCACACGGCTCGCCTCCCTTTCCGATTACCGCGCGACGGGACCCCAACATCGGCCGCAATTGGGGAGCATAGCAGAACCTCACCTCGGCACAAGCGGCTGCGGCCTAGCCTCCCATCGTCAACCCCCCGTCCACCACCAGCACGGTTCCGGTGACGTAGGCCGCACCCGGCGAGGCCAGGTAGAGCACGGCCGCGGCCACGTCCTCGGGCCTGCCGAAGCGCCCGAGGGGCACGCGCGCCAGAACGGCGTCCCTGGCGGCCGCGGGCGTGGCGGCGGTCATCTCCGTGTCGATCCAGCCCGGCGCCACCGCGTTGACGGTGATCTGGCGCGAGGCCAGTTCCGCCGCGGCGCTGCGGGTCAGGCCGACCAGCCCGGCCTTGGCCGCGCTGTAGTTGGCCTGTCCGGGGTTGCCCACCAGGGCGACCACCGAGGCGATGTTGACAATGCGCCCGGAGCGCTGGCGCAGCATGATCTTCGCCGCCGCCCGCAGGCAGTGGAAGGCGCCGTCCAGATCCGCGGCCAGCACGCTGCGCCAATCCTCATCGGACATCCGCAGCAGCAATCGATCCCGCGTCACCCCGGCATTGTTCACGAGCACATCAAGACGGCCCCAGTGGGCCACCACGCCCGCGACCAGGGCCTCCGCCTCCGCCGAACGGGAGACATCCCCCTGCAGGGCCAGCGCCCTGCCTCCCGCGGACTCGATCTCCGCCACCACGGCCTGGGCCGCCTCCGCACGCTCCCGGTAGCCCACGGCCACACGGCCCCCGGCCCCCGCCAGCGCCAGGGCCACCGCACGCCCGATGCCCCGGCCGCCGCCGGTCACCAGACAGACGGCACCCTCCAACTCCCCCACGCTCATGCCCCCCCTCGCGCGCCCTCACCGAGCGCGGACAGCGTCTGGGCCAGGGACTCGGGATCACAGCACTGCAGCACGCGCGCCTGCGGCAGGATGCGCGAGACAAAGCCGCCCAGCGCCCGACCAGGCCCCACCTCGACGAAGGTGTCACAGCCCATGGCGCCGAGTTGGCGGACCACGTCCTCCCAGAGCACGGGCCTCTGCATCTGCTCGAGGAGTGCCGCGCGGATCTCCTCCGGCTCTGCCAGCGGCCGGGCATGGACGTTGGCCACCACGGGCACGCGTCCCCGCTCCAGGTGGAGCCTGTCGATCGCAGGTCCCAGGCGCGCGGCCGCCGAGGCCATGAGCCGGCAGTGGAAGGGCGCGCTCACCGGGAGTGGGGTCACCCGCCGCGCCCCGAACTCCTTGCCCAGCGCGATCGCCGCGGCCACCGCCGCCGCGTGCCCGGCCACGACGATCTGTCCCGGGCAGTTGAAGTTCGCGGGCTCCAGCACCCAGCCCCCCGCCGGGGCCGGGCCGGGCAGATCCCCGCGGGCCGCGGCGCACAGGCGCTCCACCGCCCCAGGCCCGAGGCCCAGCACCGCCGCCATGCCGCCCTCGCCAAGGGGCACAGCCTCCTGCATGTAGCGACCGCGCAGGCGCACCAGGGCCGCCACCTCGCCCAGGCGCGCGGCCCCGGCCGCAACCAGCGCCGTGTACTCGCCCAGCGAGAGCCCAGCCACCGCGGCCGGACGCACGCCGTGCTCCTCCAGGGCAGCCAACACCGCGGCGCTGACCGCCACGAGCGCCGGCTGCGTCCGCTCCGTTTCGTTCAGGCGCTCGGCGGGGCCCTGAAAGACCAACTCCTCCAGGTCCAGGTCGGCCGCCGCGGCCGCCTCCCGGAAGGCCCGGGCCGCGGCAGGCACCGATCGGATCAGCTCCTGGCCCATGCCGACGAACTGGGCTCCCTGGCCGGGAAAGATCAGTGCGAGGCTCACGAACCGCTCTCCCTCCCCGGTTCCCACCAGCGCAGCACGGACGCCCCCCAGGTCAGCCCGCCACCGAAGGAGACGGCCAGGACCAGATCCCCGAGGTGCAGGCGGCCCGCCGCCTGCGCCTCGGACAGCCCGATGGGGATCGAGGCCGATGAGGTGTTACCATAACGGTCCACGTTGACCCAGACGCGCTCCATGGGAAAGTCGAAGCGCGCCGCCGCGGCCTGGATGATGCGCAGGTTGGCCTGGTGCGGCACCAGCAGGGCGATGTCCCGCGGCTGGACCCCGGCGCGGCGCATGGCCTCCTCCGCGGCATCCCCCATGATCTTCGTCGCGAAGCGATAGACCTCGCGCCCGTTTTGGTGAAAGGTGTTCAGGCCTTCCGCCAGGGTCTCGGGCGTGGTCGGCAGGCGGCTGCCCCCCGCTGGCTGGATGACCAGCGGGCCGCCCTGACCGTCGGCGTGCAGGTAGCTCGAGAGCACCCCGAAGCCCTCCGGCACGGGTCCCAGCACCACGGCCCCGGCACCGTCTCCGAGCAGGATGGCCGTGCTGCGATCCCGATGGTTCAGGATCTTGCTCAGAACCTCGGCACCCACGATCAGGCCATGGCGGACGCTGCCCGCGCGCACCATGGCCTCCACGGTCCCGAGCGCATAGAGAAAACCGGTGCAGGCCGCGGAGAGGTCCATGGCCGCCGCGTTGATCGCGCCGAGCCGGCTCTGCAGGATGCAGGCCGTGGAGGGGAAGGCGTGGTCCGGGGTCACCGTCGCCACCACGATCAGGTCCAGGTCCTGCGGACCAAGGCCCGCCCTCGCGAGCGCCTCGCGCGCCGCGGGCAGGGCCAGGTCGCTGGTGGCCTGTTCGGGGTCCGCCTCGCGCCGCTCGCGGATGCCCGTGCGCGTGCGGATCCACTCGTCGTTGGTCTCGAGCGCCTTCTCCAGGTCCTGGTTCGTGATCACCCGCGCGGGCAGGAAATGCCCCGCCCCCAGGACGCCGG
>JAKAUG010000069.1 GCA_021827805.1 Bacillota bacterium
ACGGCCAAGAACCCCTGGGTGTATGAGCGGAAGTACGAGGTGGACTCGCTGTGCTTCCCGCTCTGGCTGCTGGGGCGTTACGTGGAGGCCACCGGGGATGTGACGGTGCTGACGCCGGAGGTCTGGCGGGCGGCGGCCACGGTGGTCCGGGTCTGGCGCACCGAGCAACACCACCAGGGTTCCCCGTACCTCTTCGAACGGCCCGGGGGACCGGCGAGCGACACCCTGCCGCTCGCCGGCCGCGGCAATCCGGTCGCCAACACCGGCATGACCTGGTCAGGCTTCCGCCCAAGCGACGACGCCTGCAAGTACGGCTACCTGATCCCCGCCGAGATGTTTGCCGTCGTCGCCCTGCGCTGCCTGGCGCGGCTGATCGATCGCTACGGCGCTGACGCGGACGGCGCGCTGGGCGAAGACGCCGAGGCCCTGGCGGAGGAGATCGACGCCGGGGTCGTGGGCCACGGGATTGTGCGCCACCCCCAGTGGGGAGAGATCTACGCCTACGAGGTGGACGGGCTGGGCAACCACCTCTTCATGGATGACGCCAATCTACCCTCGCTGCTGGGCATCCCGATCTTCGGCTACGCGCCCGCGGAGGATCCGCTGTATCGGCGGACCCGCGCGTTCTGCCTCTCGACGAGCAATCCCCACTTCGCGCAGGGCAGAACGGCTCAGGGCATCGGCAGCCCGCACACCCCTCCCGGACGCGTCTGGCCCATCGCCCTTGCGGTTCAGGCTCTGACCACCTCCGACCGGGGAGAAAAGGAGCATCTGGTGGAGGTCATCCGCCAGACGGCCGTGGGTGGCTCCGTGCACGAGAGCTTTGATCCCGACGACCCCACGCGCTACTCCCGGGAGTGGTTCGCGTGGGCGGACACCATGTTCGCGCTGGCGGTGATGGATGTCTTTGGGCCGCACTCAGCCGCCGACCTGTGAGGCTTGGTCGAGCGCCAAAGGCCGGGTCAACAGAGGCCTGGCGGGGTGAGAAGGTCAGGAACCCGGGCTTGGGGGGTCGCTCCCGGCGTGACTTCGCGGTGCGCAGCTTCCGCGGCGGATGTGCGCTGTCCCCGGGCGCAGCGTGGTGATGCCTTGGAGGCATCGCCGCCGCGTTCGCCGCTGCGGTGACATCCTTTGATCCATTGCGGTTCTCCCAGGGCGTGAGGCGTTCAACGGAAGGGGCCCGCCTCAAGGTGGCGGTGATCCGCCGCGACCCTGTCCGCACGGCCCCCCCGAAGTGCCGAGGGCGACGCGCGGCCGGTGCCGCGCGCCGCCCTCGGTGCCGCGGCCAGACGCGTCAGCGAAGGTCGAAGCGATCGAGGTTCATGACCTTATCCCATGCCGCAACGAAGTCCTCCACGAACTTCTGGCGCGCGTCGTCGCAGGCGTACACCTCGGCCAGGGCTCGCAGCTGGGAGTTGGCGCCGAAGACGAGGTCCACGGACGTGGCGATCCACCGCACCTCGCCGGTCCCGCGGCCGCGGCCCTCATACACGTGCTCGGCCGGCGACAGGACGTGCCACTCGGTGTTCATGTCCAGCAGGTTCACAAAGAAATCGTTCGTCAGCGTCCCGGGGCGGTGCGTGAAGACGCCATGGGAGACGTGGCCGGTGTTGGCGTCGAGGGCGCGCAGACCGCCGATCAGCACCGTCATCTCGGGCGCGGTCAGTTCCAGGAGGCTGGCGCGGTCGATCAGCAGGTCCTCCGGCCGGCCACGGGCGCCAGCGCCGAAGTAGTTGCGGAAGCCGTCCGCCCTGGGCTCCAGCACGGCGAAGCTCGCCGCGTCCGTCTGATCGACCGACGCGTCGGTGCGTCCCGGCGAGAAGGGCACCTCCACGTCGCAGCCGGCATTCCGCGCCGCCTGCTCGACGGCGGCGCACCCGCCCAGGACGATCAGGTCAGCGAGCGATACCCTCTTCCCGCCGCCCCGCGCCCGGTTGAAGCCGGTCCGGATCTCCTCCAGCGCGCGTAGCGCGGCCGCCAGTTCGGCGGGGTCGTTCACCTCCCAGCCGTTCTGCGGGGCCAGGCGAATGCGGGCCCCGTTGGCGCCGCCGCGCCTATCGCTACCCCGGAACGTGGAGGCCGATGCCCACGCGGTGGACACCAGCCGGGGGATGGACAGTCCCGAAGCGAGGATCGTCCGCTTCAGCGCGCGGATGTCCTCCGCATCGACCAGGGGGTGGTCGACGGCCGGCAGGGGATCCTGCCAGACGAACTGCTCGGAGGGAACCTCCGGCCCCAGATAGCGCGCGATCGGACCCATGTCGCGGTGGGTGAGCTTGAACCAGGCCCGGGCGAAGGCGTCGGCGAAGGCATCCGGATGCTCGTGGAAGCGCCGCGAGATCGGCTCGTAGATCGGATCGAACCGGAGCGACAGATCCGTGGTGAGCATCATGGGCGCGCGCCGCTTGCCCGGATCGTGTGGATCCGGAACGGTGTTGTCCGCGGCCCGATCCGTGGGCCGCCATTGGTTGGCCCCAGCCGGGCTCTTGGTCAACTCCCACTCGTAACCGAAGAGGTTTTCGAAGAACCCGTTGTCCCACTTTGTCGGTTGGTCGGTCCAGACCACTTCCAGGCCGCTGGTGATCGCGTCGGCGCCGTGGCCGGTGCCGAACGTGCTCCTCCAACCGAGTCCCTGCTGTTCAAGCGGCGCCCCCTCCGGCTCCCGCCCCACGTACTTGGACGGATCGCCGGCGCCGTGCGTCTTGCCGAAGGTGTGTCCCCCGGCGATCAGCGCCACCGTCTCCTCGTCGTTCATGGCCATCCGCTCGAACGTCTCCCTGATGTCCCGGGCCGCGGCCACAGGATCCGGGCGGCCGCCAGGGCCTTCCGGATTCACGTAGATCAGGCCCATCTGCACCGCGGCCAGAGGATTGGCCAGCACGCGGTCGCCGCTGTAGCGGGCGTCGCCGAGCCACGAGGCCTCCGGGCCCCAGTAGATGTCCTCCTCCGGCTCCCACACGTCCTCGCGCCCGCCGCCGAAGCCCAGCGTCCTGAAGCCCATGGATTCGAGGGCGCAGTTTCCCGCGAGGATCATCAGGTCGCCCCACGAGAGCTTGCGCCCGTACTTCTGCTTGACGGGCCAGAGGAGACGACGCGCCTTGTCGAGGTTCGCGTTGTCCGGCCAGCTGTTGAGCGGCGCGAAGCGCTGAGTCCCCGACCCCGCGCCGCCGCGTCCGTCATGGATGCGGTAGGTGCCGGCACTGTGCCAGGCCATGCGGATGAAGAGCGGTCCATAGTGGCCGAAGTCGGCGGGCCACCAATCCTGAGACGTCGTCATGACCTGGTGGATATCGGCCTTTACGGCCGCAAGGTCCAGCGTCGCGAACTCCGCGGCGTAGGTGAACTTCGCCCCCATGGGATCGATGAGCGGAGAGTTC
>JAKAUG010000030.1 GCA_021827805.1 Bacillota bacterium
CACCCGGCCTCTTCTCATGCGCGCTCCCGTACCGATCCAGGGAATGCGCCGCCTGCCCCGGCCGGGTCTGTCTCCCCTTTCTCCCTTCCGGCAAGCCCTTCGGGCCGGAAGGTCATGGCAGGCGCTTGGGTGTGCCCAAGGGGAACGCTAATGCCCCCCCAGGGCTCCGCTGACCATGGTCAGCGCGGGGTAACCGATCACGAGCACGATCGCGGGCAGGATGAACACGGCCACCGGCAACACCACGGCGGCCCCCGCCCTGTTGCTGTGTTCGCGGATCGCCTCATGCCGCTGGCGCCGGATGCTGGCCGCCAGCTCGCGCAGCACCTCTGCTGTTCCGGACCCAAACCGCCCGGCCCTGGCCAGGGCGGACGCCAACGCGGTCACATCCCGATGCCCAAGCCGCTCCGCCAGGTTGGCGAGGGCGTCCTCATTCCATTGCCCAAGACCGCGTTCGAGCTGGGCCTGATAGAACGCGGAACTGAGGATCCCGGGAAACTCCTGGGCCACCCGCTCGACCGCCTGGGGCAGGGAGAGCCCCGCCTGGGCGCTGAGGGCCAGGAAGTCCAGGAAGTACAGCACCTCGGCGTCGATCTCGCTCCGCCGGCGCGCCAGGCGCCGGTTCAGCCACAGATCCGGGGCCTCCCAGCCCAGAAGCCCTCCCAGCACCGCCCCCAGCACCGGCCCCAGGCCGGAGTGCTCCATCACGCCCAGCCCCAGCCCCAGAACCGTACCGAGCAGCGTCGCGCCCAGGCGCAGGGAGGCAAACTGCTCGCCCGAAAGCGCCAAACCGCTCCATGTCAGGCGCGGACCGGGATGCCCAACCCCAAGGCGACGCGCGGCGGGGACCAGGCCCTCGCTCACGCGCCAGAGCGAGGCGCGATAGCTGGCGAACTGGCCCGTCCATCCCCAGCCCGACCGCTGGGGGCCCCCTGCCGCCGCCAGAGCGGCCAGCAGACGTTGGCCACGGGTCCGCCACGCGCGGGGGACCATGCAGAGCAGGGCACCGGCACCGAATGCCGCACTGAAGACGACCGCCATCACGGGCACACGGCTCCCACGACCCACGCGCGGCGGCCACCCGCCCGTGTCCCCACGGTCTCGCCCCGCTGGCCCACGTCGCCACCCCTCCCCTGCGCGGGACAGCCTCCACCGAGGGCATCCCGCCGCACCACCCGTCGGCCACCGCCACGCGACTCGCCGCTCCAGGTCGGCGGGCCAACGTCGGGCATGGTGGGGCGGCCCATGGGCCACGCCGACGTCCGCCGCGCGCGAGTGGCCCCTGCCGTCCGGCGGGGCCCGCGGACCCAGGCATCTAAAGCACCTCCCGCGGTAGGCACATCCGCAGGACCACGAGATACCCCAGAACAACCCAGCCAGCGGCCAGGGCCAGCAACAGCCGTCCATGCCCGGTGGATAAGAGTGGTTGCTCGAACGCGGGGTACACGCGGTGCATGAAGCCCAGCAACACGGGGGGCACCAGCACCAGGATGTTCGCCTGCCAGCGACCCGCGGCGGTGGCGGCCCGCATCCCGGCCCGCACCTCCCTGCGCTCACGCAGCGTGCGGCCGAGGGCCTCCAGGCTCGTGGCCAGTTCGGCCCCGGTACCCTGGTTGAGCCGCAGGCCTGACACCAGGAGACGCACCTCGGGCAGGGGGAGGCGGGCCCCCAGCATCCAGAGCGCCTCCGAGAGTCCCACACGTTCGGCATCCCGCAGCACACGGCGCAGTTGGCTCCCGAGCAGGCCCTCCGTGGTGCGGGTCACCTCCAGCAGGGCTTCATAGGGCACCATGCCGGCCGCCAGCGCGGAGGCCATCCCGGAGGCGAGGCGTTCCATGGCCGTGGCCACATCCTCTCGCGCCTGCTCCTGACGCCGCCGGGTCCAGATCCAGGGAAGGATCAGCGCCCCCCAGGGGGCAGCAACCCAGGCCAGCGTCCCGCCCAGCACCATCCCCCCGGCCAACCAGGAGCCGGCCGCACCCGCCGCCGCCAGCCCCAGCCACCCGGTCGTCCAGGCTGGCACCCAGCGACGCACGGTGCTCCGTGCGGGCATGGACACACGGGCGAGAAGGTGCAAAGCCCGGCGGTGCCGGAGTCGCCAGCCGGCCCAGGCAGCAACAAGGAGCAGGAAGCATGCTGCGCCCGAGGCCGTGAACAGCAATGCCTGCATGTCTTCGCCAGGCCCGCCGGGCCTGATGGGCCCCGGCCAGGGCTCCCCCCTTCCGCCCCCACTGGTGAAGCGGAACCGAGGCTCGCCGGCCGTGGACCTATGGCAACCAGCCCGGGCGTTCGTCCGTGGCCTCCAGGCCGGTCACGCCCCAGCGGTAGAGGACCCGCAGCCTCGGCTCACCCTGGGCGGTCAGCCCCTCGACGGACACGATCGCCTGCACGCGGCGCTGACCCGCCGAGCGCCCCATCTGCACGATGAGCTTGAGGGCGTCCGCCGCCACCTGGGTGACCGCCAGGGCCTCCCCAGCGCCCCGACGCAGTGTGGTGGCCTGGACCAGTCGGTGGAAGACCTCACGGGGAGAGTTGGCATGCACCGTGGTCAATGAGCCGTCGTGTCCGGTGTTCATGGCGACCAGCATGTCCAGGGCCTCCAGGTCGCGGACCTCGCCCACGACGATTCGGTCAGGCCGCATGCGCAGGGCGTTGACGACAAGCTGCTGCATCGTGATCAGCCCTGTGCCCTCGGCGTTGGCCGGCCGCGATTCCAGGCGCACCACATGGGGCAGTTGCGGCAGCAGTTCCGCCGCGTCCTCGATGCACACCACCCGCTCCCCCGCCGGCACATACGCGGTGAGGGCGTTGAGCATCGTCGTCTTCCCCGTGCCGGTCCCGCCGGCCACGATCACGTTGCAGCGGTGGTGCACACACCAGGCCAGCACCTCCCAGGGCTTGCCCCCCTGGGGATAGGGCCCCCCGGCGTCCGGCTCCGTCCAGGGATCTTGGCCGAAGGCCCCCGCGGCCACCAGTTCCTCCAGGCTGAAGGGATGGGGAAAGCGCCGAATGGTCACGCTGGTGCCCAGGAGCGATACCGGGGGCCGGACGGCGTTCAGGCGTGAACCATCGGGCAGGCGGGCATCGACCGTCGGCTGGGCAAGGGAGAAGGACCGACCCAGGGGCCCGACCACCCGCTCCACGAGGGCCTGCACGGAGCGGTCGTCCCGAAACTGGACCCCGGTCAGTTCCAGACGCCCGGCACGCTCCACATACACCTGGTCCGGACGGTTCACCATGATCTCCGTGACCTCACCGTCCTCCAGCAGAGCCTGCAGCGGCCCAAGACGTCCTCCCAGATTCTCCAGGACCTCGCGTTCCACCGACTCGGTCTGCGCACGGCTCAGGCCGACGGTCTCCTCAGCCACCAGCG
>JAKAUG010000424.1 GCA_021827805.1 Bacillota bacterium
CACCCCCGCGGCGCCCCTGGGCCGGAAGACCGCACCGGGCACGGCCCGCTGGCGCCCTCGCGTCCCCAGCGTCCTGCCGCCCGGTGCGGGGATCCCGCCTTTACAGAACCGTAACGGGGGCGCAACGGGATCGCCGCGGTGCGCGCGTGGAACGGCAACCACCCGTCGGCGGGGCCCCGGTAGGCTGATGCCGGGATCGCGAGGCGGAGGTGATCCGAGATGGCGGAAGCACTGCTCCTGGACCTGGGTGGGACGCTGGTCGACGGGCTGCGCGCGGCGGATCTCTGCTCCCACTGGGCGCGAAGCGGATTGCGCCTGGAGCCCCGGCGCGTGGCGGCGATCATCTTCCGCACCGACCTCCGATACATGGAGCTGGAGCCGGGCCTGTGGCACCAGCGGGGCGCCGAGTTTCAGCGCCGGTACTGGGGCGACGTGCACGAGGCCATGGGGCTTGGCCTGGAGACCCCGCCTTCCGAGGTGACCCGCCTGTGGGGAGGGCACTGGCGCCGCTACCAGGACGTGCCCGCCGCCCTGCAGTTGGCCCGGCGCTCGGGCCTGCGGCTCGGCCTGGTGTCCAACTGGGACCTCGGCGGCCGGAAGGTCCTCCAGGAGGCGGGCCTGCTGGACGCCTTCGAGGTGCTGGCCTTCTCTGCGGAGCTGGGTTGGGAGAAGCCCGATCCCCGTCTCTTCCGTTGGGCCGCCGACCGTCTGGGCCTCCCGGTCCAGGCCTGCACCTACGTTGGCGACAACTTCTGGGACGACGTGGTCGGGGCCCGCATGGCCGGTATGGAGGCGATCCTGCTGCACCGCTATCCCGAGTGGGCCGCGTTGCCGTCCGGGCCCAACACCCCCGTTGTGACCGATCTGCGCCAGGCCGTGCTGTATCTGGGCGGGCGCCGGGGGCCGCGCCCCGCCACGGGGCTCCGGGTCCCCGCCTGACCCCCTTCTTGGGAGGACCTTGCCGCGCCGACCCCCACGGAGCGGCTCCACCACAGGCCGCGTCTGCCAACGGCAAGGCGCGCCCTCGCGACCACATCTGGCCGCGAACGTACCAGAGCCGGTCCAGCGCTTGGGCTTCACCGATCTCGTTGATGCGCTCGCGGCCCGCGTCGTGCTGATCGAGCTGTTGGCCGCACCGGGGCGTCGACGGGGCACAGGAGTTGGTGGCCGACATGCTGAGCGGCGTGATCTGTCTGCGCCCGCCTGTACGTGGGATCTCGCGAGGCGCTTGGCCGCGATCCGTACAGGATACGTTCCGGCGAACCACCCCTGGCCACCGAACCTCCGCGGGCACGATCCAGGGTGTCAGGCGGTCGCTCCGCGGCAGCGAGTTGCCGCGCTGGCTTGGTAACCGAGCGTATGGCGTTGCGCCAGGTCGTCCTCCCGTGCATCCCGTGCAGACAACCCGTGAATCGTCGACCGAGCCGGTTGAAGTGCTTGAGCGAAAGCGGCCACCTGGGCGCGCGCGCGGCGTTTGGCCCCCGCGCCCGTCACTCCCTGGCCAGGGCAAGGCTGGCGCTGTCTCGCGGACACGTATCGTTCGTCACGTGGCCAAGTGGCCCGTACGGCTCCAGCCACCCTTCGTGCGCCCCACTGGTTGTCGTCTATGATGGGAAGGGTCGATGCGGAAGAATGCGGGGAATCAGGGCACAATCAGACGCGCGTAACATGATGGAGCCCCACGCATCATACCGATGATGCGCCACGAGGCTGGTAAACAAAGCCACGGATGTCCTGGCCGTTCAGCGGCTGCCCGGGCAGGCCAGCGTGCAGACCGCCCAGCGCTATGGGCGATTGGGGGACTGGGGGTACCGGCGGGCGATGGAAGGCCGTCTGCGATCCTGTTCTCCCAACGACCAGGGCCGCTTTGGACCGCGCTCCGACGTGCCCGAGATGCCGGTGGTGCCCCACCATCACCGGGGTGGGACATCTGGGGCACTGTCGCGGATCCGCCGAGCAATCTCCACCATGCCAACATGCGTCACGCGACAGCGCGTACATGCGCAACCGCCGACGGTGCGTCGCTCGCCCAGTGATCGGACCGCGGGTGGGCATCATAGCCTGGGATCGGGATGAAACGTGCGAGATGTTGCCGATGTTCCAAGTGTTGCAAATGCGCGCGGAAGGGGGTAGCCTACTCATGCCCGAGAAGGGGAGGTGGCCGCTCGTGCAACAGTTGACTTTGGACGAACGGCAGGTTTCTGAGATCCGTCGCCTGGCCCGGGAAGAGCAATCAGACGCGGTGCGGGCACATGTTCGTCAGCTCCTGGAGCCGATGATCGAGTCCCTGCTGCGACTTGTTTCACAGAACCCCGGGGCTGCGGCAGAGGGATTGAGCGTTGAGGTAGAACTCAAAGCGATTCCAGCCGGAGACAAGAGTTGGTATACCACCGCCGAGATGGCTGAGCACTTCCGGGTTTCGCAGCAGCAGGTCCGTCGCTGGTGTGAACAGGGCAAACTTGATGCCGAGCGTACCCCTGGGGGCACGTGGCGGATTTTGCCGCCACGCACTCTTCGACCGTTGCAATTGCCGGCGCATCGGCGCAAGTCCGTACGCGCTGTGGCCGGGAAGTGGAGAGAGCGTCCAGATGCCGTGGGGCGGCTCCGTGAGCACTTGAGCGAGGTGCGGTCCACAGAATAACTCTAAGAGAGAGGCGGTGAATCTGATGCCGGCGGTGCTCCTCGATACGGACATCATTTCGTTCGTGCTGGAGGGCGACCAAACAGTCGTTGACTACGTTGACCGACTGCAGTCAGACAAGGCCACGCGCCTCTTCGTCTCGGTCGTCACTTTGGGCGAGCTAATGTCAACACCTGGCCTGACCGACGAAGAGCGGAAAGAAATGATCGACACGGCCAAGTCTATGGTTGACGAGGTCATCGAGGTAGATGAGCACATCGCCGCCATAGCGGGCGATTTTCGCCGTGTCAGCAACTCACAAACCGGCAAGCCCTGTCCGACCTGTAACAGGCGCGTGGGCGGAAAGCTGAAGATGCCGGATGCCTTGATTGCGGCAACGGCCAAATCCGAAAACGCCGAGTTGTTGACGCATAATGTCTCCGACTACGCTTCCCTGTCGGGCGCCGGCATGTTGGTCGTCACGGACCCTTTTGTGGTGCCGGCGCCCGTTCAAGCGCTTGGTCAGGTACCCCCTTCGGCTCCCACGAATGTAACTCCTCAGACCCCGGTGGAGGGCAACAGAGGAACGACGGTAAGGGACTAGCAGGGAATACGTTAGGAAGCGCCGCAGCCTGATTCTGCCACTCTGGCGGCTTGGCCGGCGGCCTGTGGCTGGGTCGAAGAACTCGATCTACGGTTGCGCTTCAGCTTGACTCGGCGCAGCAGCAGGGCCGAAACGACGGGCTGCCAC
>JAKAUG010000114.1 GCA_021827805.1 Bacillota bacterium
TGAACGTGGTGGGCCGGGAGCCCGAGGGTGCGGTCCCCCGAGACGAGGTGCCCGCTCTGCGCGCGGAGCTGGCCGAGCTCCTGGAGGCGGAGCGGCTGCCATGGGGTGAGCCCGGGGCCAGAAACCGCGTCTTCTTCCCCGAGCGGATCTACCGGGAGGTGCGCGGCTTTGCCCCGGACCTGATCCTGTATGCCGGGGACCTGTACTGGCGGACCCTGGGCAGCCTGCCCGCGCGGCCGGGCGAGTTCTACACCCGCCACAACGACACGGGGCCGGACGGTGCAAACCACGCGCCCCTGGGCTGCTTCACCGCCATCGGGGGAAGGGACCTGCGGCTGGGTCGCGGTCCGGGCCGTCAGGTCCAGGGACTGCGCCTGGTGGACCTTGCGCCCACCATCGCCGCGCACCTTGGGCTCGAGCTGCCCCGGGACATTGTCGGCCAGGCCATCCATCCGGGGCTCTGGGGGGGATAGCGCCGGGGGCCGGGCCCGCGGGGGCGCGGGTAACCGCGGCCGCTCGCGCTGAAGGGATGCCCGGCGGCGCCGGGAATTCCAGCGGACGGCCCCATCCGGGGCCTGCGCGCGGCGAGGTGTCCGCTGGGCTCTGGCCTGACGGGCAGACAGCACTGGTGCGGGACCCGGTGCGAGGTGCGGGCGCGGCGGATCGTGGGAAGGGGGCCGGGGCCGCATGCCGGGGTCGGTGCTGCTCCTGGGGGAGCTTCTGGTGGACATGCTGGGCGAGGGCGGTGGGAGCCTGGAGGAGGCCACCCTGTTCCGCCCTCTTCCGGGGGGCGCGCCGGGGAACGCGGCCGTGGCGGCCGCGCGGGCGGGCGTACCAACGTCGTTTGTCGGTACGGTGGGGCGGGACGGGTTCGGGCGACTGCTGCGCGCCACGCTGACCCGGGCGGGTGTGGACTGTGCCCGCGTGCGTGAGCACCCGCGCCTGGCCACCACGCTGGCCTTTGTGATGCCCAAGGCCCGCGGGGATCTGGGCTTCCAGTTCAACCGCGGCGCGGATGCGGCCCTTGCGCCCGCCGACCTCGGTCCGGAGGTGCTGGACGGCGTCGCGGCGCTGGGCTGCGGGGGTGTCTCGCTGTCCGCCCAGCCCTCGCGCGATGCCACGCTGGCCGCTCTGGGCATGTCTCGGGGGCGGGTACCCTGGACCGTGTTCGACGTGAACTGGCGGCCCGCCCTCTGGGAGGGGGCCGAGGTGGCGCTGCCGGTGATCCGCCAGGCCATCGCCGCCACCCGGGTTGTCAAGTGCAACGAGAGCGAGCTGGCCCTGGTGATGGGCGAGCGGGGCTCGGAGGCCGAGCGTGCCCGGGCGCTCCTGGAACTGGGGCCCGAGGTGGCCGTCGTCACCCTGGGCGAGCGCGGAGCCCTCTGGGTCTCCCGCGAGGTGGAGGTCCAGAGCCCCGGACACACGGTGGACTCGGTCGACGCCATCGGCGCGGGGGACTGCTTCACGGGCAACCTCCTGGCGCGCCTCGCGCGTCATGGTGCCGAGGCCGCGCCGCCAGCGGAGGCGGCCCGCGAGATCCTGGCCTGGTGCAACGCCGCGGCGGCGCTCTCCACCACCCGCGCCGGGGCCATGGGGGCCATGCCGTCCGCGGACGAGGTGGCGCGGTTTCTGGCCAGGGTCTGACGAGGCACAGGGTTGTTCTGGTGCGGTAGGATGCCGTGGCGGGGGGATGACAGTGCGTTGGTGGTCCTGGCCCGTGGCCGGTGCGCTCCTGTTGATGGCGGGTTGCGGCCAGCCGGCGCCGCATGCGAGCTGGGCCGCGCCGCCGCCCATCACACTGACGCCGGGGCAGAATTACAGCGCCACGGTCCAGACCAACCTGGGGACCATGGACATCTCTCTGTTCGCGGCCCAGGACCCGGTGGCGGTGAACAACTTCATCTTCCTGGCCAACCACCACTTCTACGACGGGGCGAAGTTCTTCCGGGTCATCTCCGGCTTCATGGTGCAGACCGGGGATCCCAACAACAACGGCACCGGCGGTCCGGGGTACCGCTTCGGGGATGAGCTGCCCCCGCCGGAGGCCTACGCCCCCGGGATCGTGGCCATGGCCAACTCCGGGCCCAATACGAACGGCAGCCAATTTTTCATCTGCACGGGCTCCCAGTGCTCGTCCCTGCCGCCCGACTACACCGAGCTTGGCAAGCTCAGCTCCGGGCTGAAGGTGGCCCAGGCCATCGCCGCCCTGCCGGTCAAGGCCAATCCCATGACGGGGGAGAAGAGCATGCCCACCCGTCCGGCGTACATCGAGAGCGTGACGGTGCACGCCGGGTAGACGTCCCGGCCGCACCGGGACGCCGGAGCGCAGGTTCCCGCCGACGATCGCCCCGCGGCCGCCAGGACGCCCCGGCGGCCGCGGCCTGTCCGGGCCTGCGGTCCCGCCGGGTCCGCTCCGGGTGCCGCGGCACGGCCAGGCCAACCGCCCCACCGGGGGCGAAGACCGAGGAGGCGCCATCCGGGGGACGAATGGGCGGGGCTGCCCCACCCCTTGGCTGGATCCCACCGGAGGTGTGTTGCGCATGGCCGTCCCCGTGATCATCGACACGGACATCGGTGACGATATCGACGACGCGCTGGCGCTCGCCATGGCGCTCCGCTCGCCCGAGGTGGAATTGCTGGCCGTGACCACCGTCTTTCAGAGGGCGGAACTCCGCGCCCGGCTCGCCCTGCTGCTCCTCGAGGCCTACGGGAGGCCGGAGATCCCCGTGCATGTCGGCGCGGACCGGCCGCTGCTGGGTTCGGTTCGACCGGACTGGGCCCCGAACCAGGCCGGCGCGCTCGAGGGGGGCCCCGTCGGCTCGCCAGCGGCCGGTCATGCGGCCGAGATCCTCGTTCGCGAGGGGATGCGCCGGGATGACCTCGTCCTGGTGGCGGTCGGGGCCATGACCAACGTTGCCCTGGCCTTCGCGCTCGAGCCTCGGCTTGCGGAGCGCGTCCGGGTTGTGGCGATGGCGGGCGCCTGGGACCGGGGCGGGCCGGAATGGAACGTGCAGTGTGATCCCGAGGCCGTGGCGGCCGTGTTGGCTGCGGGTGCCCGGGTGGACTTCGTGGGCCTGGATGTCACGACGAAGGTCGTCTTGCGGGATCGTGATCTGAGGACGCTCGCCTCGGCACGCGGGGCCGCGGAGCAGGCGCTGACCCGCTTCGTGCGCGCCTGGCAGCGCGGATGGGACAGGGACGAGGGGTACCAACAGTTGACCAGTTACATCTACTGTCACCCATAAGTGTGGTATACTGTAGGCACGAAACTTAGTGTTTGGGCGAAGGAGCAAGGTATCGGCTACCAAGCCGCGTGGCGAATGTACCGGGACGGCAAGCTGCCCGTGCCGGCAGAGCAACTGCCCA
>JAKAUG010000345.1 GCA_021827805.1 Bacillota bacterium
TCGTGCTGCGACAGATGAACGCGGTGCGCGGGCGCCAGATCGGGATTTCGGGCCTGGGACCCGCGGGTCTGGTTGCGGCGCAGATGGCCCGCGCAGAGGGAGCTGAGCGTATCCTGGGGTTCGACCTTGCGGAGGAGCGCTGCGCCCGCGCCGTCGCCCTCGGTCTGGTGGACGAGGGGCACGACCCACGACGGGTCCCCGCTGGGCGCCTACCCGTGCGCGGGCAGGGCGCTCCTGCCCTGGGGACGGCCATCGATTGCGTGGGCGGCCGCGCCTCCGTCGAGTTCTTGATGGATCGCACCACCGACGTGGTCGCGCTCTTCGGGGTACAGCGGGAGGAGTATACCTTCGCCCCTCGGCACTACGGCGGCCTGCGTCTCTGCGGCTACCCGGGGCATGGGCGGCAGGCGGCCGAGTATGCGGTCGCGCTGCTCGGCCAGGGCCTGCTCGACCTGGGTCACCTGATCACGCACCACCTGCCGCTGGAGCGGTACAACGAGGGGGTGGACCTGCTCGAGCGCCAGCAGGCGGTGAAGATCTGTTTCCACCCCTGGCAGGAGCCGTAGGCTCCCGCGGCCAAGGGCGGGCCCGGGGGGAGGAGATCGACCGTGCGTGCGCAGGCCGTCGTGGCGACCGCGCCCTCTGAGGTGGCGGTCGCCGAAGTGGAGGTCCCCGAGCCCGGTCCTGAAGACGTGGTGGTGCACGTCCTGCACTCCTGGATCAGCAATGGGACCGAGGGCTCCTTCCTCCGTGGGGAGCGGATGGGAGGGGACACCCCACGGCGGGATACCGACCCCCAGCCCTTCCCCCACGTGCCGGGCTACCAGAAGGTCGGCATCGTGGAGCGCGTGGGCGGTGCCGTGGAAAACCTGGCCCGCGGAGACCTGGTCTTTGTGTCCATCTCGCGGGTGTCCGGCATGTTCTACGGCGAGGGAGGCCATGTCTCCCCCGCCGTCGCCCATCGCTCCCAGGTCTGGCGGCTCCCGGCCGGCGCCGACCCTCTGGCATACAGCGGCTTGGTCCTGGCACAGGTGGGTTTCAACTGCGGCACCACTGCCCCCCTGGCTCGGGGCGATGCGACCGTCGTTCTCGGAGACGGACTGGTCGGCCACTGGTCAGCGCAGACCCTGGCCAGCCGTGGAGCGAGGGTGCTCCTGGTGGGACGGCACGCAGACCGGCTCGCCAAGTTCAGGCCCCGCCCTGGGGATGCCGTCCTGGACGCCGAGTCCGGCGCTCCGCTGAACGCGGTACGCCGGTGGGCGCCGGATGGCGTGCAGGTGGTCGTCGACACCGTGGGCTCCGTCCCCGCCATGCAGGCACTGTATCCGTGCCTCCGTCGCGGGGCGCACCTGGTCTCCGCGGGCTTTCACCGTGGGCGCGGCCTGATCGACATCCAGCCCATGCGCGACCGGGAACTCGCGCTGCACGCGCCCTCGGGCTGGACGCGGGAACGGGTGCAGCAGACCATGGAGATGGTCGGACAGGGGGAGCTCCAGACCCTGCCACTGATCACGCACCGCTTCCCCATGCGGCAGGCGGCGCTGGCCTACCACCTCATCCTGCGGCGGACCGAGCCCTGCCTCGGCGTCGTGCTGGACTGGAACTGAGCCACCACCGCCGGAGGGTGGGCGCAGCCGGCGAGGTGAGGGCCAGCGTCAGGTCGATGGCGTATGCCCCAGCGGCCATCCGCCGGGAGGATGCGGATCTCAGGCGAATCGCCCCTGGCACCAGCCCCTGGACGAAGCCCGTTCCCGCGCCAACTGGGGGTTGCGCTCGCGTGCGACGTTGAGGTCGCGAAGCCAGCGTGCATGCACCACGGCGAAGCCCTCCCGCCCGGGCTCGGCGTCATCCGGCACGCCATCGTCATGTCCTTCGCGGACATTCGGGCGGTCGCCGATCTCACCACCAAGTCCTTCCTGCTCGCACACATCATCAGCCCAGCCCCAGCGAAGCGCAGACCAACAGAGGCCACACCCCGGCGGTCCGATCGCTTGTCGGGGTCAGCCCGGGATCACCCACCCACGGCGGGCGCCATCAGTGCACCCCTCGCACCTGCCAGACCAGGGCGGAGCCCACCAGGGCATACAGGCACGTCAGTCCGAAGATCCAGCTGTAGGCCACCGTGCCGTGCGGCAGCAGGAGAAAGAACAGCCCGCCGATCACCGGGGCCAACACCTGCGGCACGGTGATGGCCAGACCCCAGAAGCCCATGTCTCGCGCGATACCCGATGGATCGGGCAGGGTGTCGGTGACAAGGGCCCAGTCGACGGAGATGTAGGCGCCGTAGCCAAGCCCGAAGAGGACGCCGATGCCCAGGATCGCGGTGAGCCCGTGCACGAGGAGAAACCCCGCCGCCCCGAGTCCCATCAGCCCGCCCGCCACAGACACGATCGCCCGACGCCCCACGGTATCCGAACGCCGCCCGGCCCACAGGGTCGAGGCCGAGGCGGCCAGGATGGTCACCGCCACCACGTAGGAGGTGTCGGTGGTGTAGTTGGCCAGATGCGCCACGTCCTTGAGGTAGTACGCCAGGTAGGTCAGCAGTGTGTAGAAGGCGAGCATCACCAGCGCCCTGGTGATCACGACCCAGAGGAAGTCCCGGTAGCCCTGCGGGCGCGCCGGACCCGATGTCGGCGCGGGGGCCGTGCGCGGGAGCGGGTCCGCCTCCGGCAACCCCCACACGGTGATGCCCAGGGCCCCCACGAGCAGGAGGGCGAGGAAGATCAGCATGAAAGGGTACGTGTCGCCGTGCACCAGAAACACGGCGCCGATGGCGCCGACCAGGGCGCCCACACTGGACATCAGCCCCAGAAACCCACTGGCCCGGCCCCGCCCCGTGGGGGGCGCGAGTTCCGGGATGTACGCCTGGTAGGCCGCGAGCGCCACGTTGTATCCCAACTGCAGGATGAGGACCGCGGCCACCAACTCGCCGTAGCCACGGCCCACGGCCATCCAGACCAGGCCGACCACGGAGACGATCCCTCCCACCACCAGGTAGGGCCTACGCCGCCCAAATGGCGTGCGGGTCACGTCCGAGGCCCACCCGGCGATGGGGTGCACGATGCTGGCCAGCAGCGTGCCGAGGGTCGCGAGCACGCTGAGCGCGACCGCCTTGCGCACGTCCCCCACCGCCCGCAGCACCAGCAGCGGCAGGATGACGGTCAGGACGGCCTCCCAGAGGGCATTGCCCGCAAACCACATCACGCTCAGGCGCAGCTGGTCGGAGAGGCGGGCGGGGTCGAAGGGACGGGCGGCCGCGGAGCGCCTGCTCAGGACATCCAAGGATGCTCCCCCTCCGGCGTGGTCGTCTGGCCGACAGATCGTTCCTGCCGCAGGGAGATTCGGGCCTCGGTTGTCCTT
>JAKAUG010000223.1 GCA_021827805.1 Bacillota bacterium
AGACATATCACACTCTTTGCGATTCCGCCAGTGGCAGAACGCCGCCCTTTCCCCCACATCCGCCCTCTCTGACTTTGACGTTGCCGTGCCACACAGGTAGCCCAGCTGGATCCGCTCTGCGGTCGCATGGTACAATTTCGGTGATATGCCCGCTGGCGACACCGAGTTGGCTGCGATCCGCCGCAGGCAGGCGGTGGATCTGGGTGGTGATCGGGATGGATGATGCCGTTCGCCGCGCCGTGGTGGGGCCGGGGGGCAGCCTTCTGCCCGACGCGGACCAGGGTTCTTCCCCTGTGTCGCCAGCCAGTACCGGCTGGCTGTCGGCGGTGGTCCGGCATGCTTCCGCGCAGCGCATCGACCTCTTCGCTCCGCATCAGCGTTTCCAGAGCGGCGAACACATCTGGTGGCAGCCCGGGATCGACAAGACGGGCAAGACGGTGACCATCCATCCCCTGGCCAACCTCGGGAGGGTGCTCGCGCAGAGGTACGCGCCGGCCCTGCATTCGGCACGCGGGCTGCCCTGGGCAGGGACCACCGCCACGGCCCTCCGCCAGACGGCATGGCCGTTTGTACCCGTCCCCGCCAACGTCTACGGAATTCCCCAGTCGATTGATCTGGTGGGCAGCGCCCGCGACCTGGAGGCCCTGGGCCCAGGCGACGGCGTCGTCGCCGCGTCGCCCGCAGTGTCAGACTGGCTCCAGGCCGTGGGTTGCGGGACAGAGGATGGTCCGGCGGTCAACGTCATCGGGGCCGACGTGGCCGCCAAGCGCCTGCCGCCCGGGGAGAGAGCGGCGGCTCGGGCCCTGCTGGGCTTGTCCCAGAGCGCCTTCCTGGTGCCTTCTGGCGAGCGCTCGGGCATCTGTGCTCTTCCCCCTGTTCCTGGCCGTCCGGGATCTGGCCGCGCAAGGTGCATGAAATCCCGCTGTCGCAGTGGTTCCGCATCCTGTGGTGCTCAGGCATCGCCGCCACCATATGTGGTGGCGGCGACGCGTATGTCAGGGGAGCTCTGGCGGCATCCCAGGCAGCGCGCGGCACCGGGAGAGCAGGCCCGGCGGCATGCGGTCCACGTCCTCGACTGGAGGCACCGGCTCGCCGCATACGGGGGCTACGGCGTTGGAGAGGACAGTACAATTTCATGGTGGTCGAACTCCACACAATATGGCCTCACGCAAAGGTCGCTTACCAGCTAGCAGAGAGCGTTCTCCGGTACTGAGACAGGCAGAGAGTCTGGTTCTTGACGAGGAGGCGCGACCGATGAAGGGGCGGTTGTTGGGGGGTGCCGGCGTGTTGCGCTGGAGGGCCCGGCTCGGCGCGTTGGCCAGTGTCGTGGCTGCGGTTGGCGCCGTACTACTTCTTGCGCCAAGCGCAGATCCCGTTCCATGGCCCACCTATCTGGTGAGCGGCCCATCGCGTGCGTTTACGTCCACACAGGTCCACCTATTGCACGATCTTGGCGTGCGGAACCTTTCGCTCGCGGCCGATCCCGAGGTGCGTATGCCTGCAAACTCGGTGGTTGTGTTTGACGGCTGTCCACAGACTCTTGGCGTTTCATCAGCCATGATGCAACGTCTGTACGTTCAACAGGCGATCCTGGTCGGGTATCATTGTCCATTGGAAGAGTTGACCAAAGCGATCGGCAATCGCTTCATCACCACGTTCAACAGTGCCATCCTTGGGCCCGTTCCGGACTCCTTTATCCAAGATCACGTGCAAGCCAACCGTACTCTGGAAGCGAAGGCAGGTTCGACCACAACTGGCTACAGCGTAGTTGCGGGGCTCACCGTGACAACGTCCGTTACGACTCAGACGCCGGCGGGCCTCGCCCGTGGTTTGCACCTGGGCCAGAGTGGAAACTTCCCGCAAGGGGGAGGGTTCGCCAGTCTCGTCAATAACGTCCTCCGCAATCCGGCGAGCCGCAGGCCCATCATGGGAGTAGTCAGGGGTTGATCTGGTTACGGATGCGCTGGCGGCGAAATGGTTCGGAGGGAGTTGCCCCGTGCCACGATGTGAGGGGTGCGGGCGCAGCCAGGGCCGCCGCGTGGGTGCTTGGCGTGGTGCTGGTCGGTGCCTTCACGCAATGGCTTGTGATTCGTGCTCCGTTTGGGAGGGGCCTTTACGAGCAACGCTTCTCGGGCTTCCCCTTGACCCACATGCCCCTTCTCTTGGTGCTGCGACGGGTGCTGGAGTGCAGTGCGGGAGCGGCCGTGGGGCTGTGGGGTGCCGCGTGGGCGGTATCCCTGGACCGCCGCTCGATCGTGTTGGCCCTGGCCAGCGTGGTGGCCATCAGTATCGCGAGCAGCGTGGCTGTGGTTGGCTGGATGAGTGGTTGGCTCCTGCTACCCAGCGCGTTCGCTGCGGCCTTTGGCTTGGCCGTATACGGTCAAGAAATGCTGTTCCTCGATCGCGCGCGGAGCGAGCGGCTGGGGTGGCTGGCCGGAATGGCACTGCTCGTATACAACACTCCCTATCAGTCTGGGACCGGACGGGGATCGACGGAGCGGTTTCCGATCTGGTCGGGTAGCGTGGCCATGGACGCGATCTTGGCAGCCACATTGGTGGGATGGCTATGGATAGGGGATCTAAGATCCAGAAAGCCCGCGCGAGGGGAACCTAACGCGATCGGCGGTTTGGTCGTTGGGGCTGCGTCCGTCCTTGGGGCGGTTTTCACTCTTGGGGCCCTTTGGCACGTGCAGGTCGTCCCTATTTCATGGATCACGGAGGTCATGGGGCAATCCCTCCTCACAAGCTTCGTTGGAGGACTTGTGGGGTGGAGCGTTGGCACGTTTCTCGCTCCAGGCGGATTGCCGGAGCGGCTTCGATGGATACCCGTGATCCTTGTTGGCGCCTACCTGCTCACACGCAGGCTTGGTCCCATGCACTGGCTGGCCGTCCGGATGAACGCTGGTCTGCTGGGCCCGCCGGTTGCGCTTTGGATCGGGCCGGAGCGTTGGCTTCTCGCGCTGCTTCCCGCTGCGGGTGTGGGGTTGGTGGCGGTCTTATCCGTAGGGCTCGCTATGTGGCCTGCACTTGCAGTGGCCGAGTTCGGGGGCTGGGGCGCCAGTATCTTGCTTCTCAAGACAGGTCGGGTACCTCAACCTAGTCGGCAGCCGTCGGTCGGGACAGCAGCGGACGCCCTGGTGGTCCTGGTCGAAGTACTACTGCTGGTGGGTATCCTGTTGGCCGCAGCCTGGCGTCCCGCTTCTCCGCGGATACCGCCAGCCGGAGGTCCGGCAACCGCGTCAGACGTTGAGGTGCTTGAGGGGTAGCCCCCCGCAGCGGTGGTGCACCACCGCCGGCGTTGTGTTCGGTGGGCTCGTCGACGTGCTGCGGTGACGGGTGCAGTTCGCGGTGGG
>JAKAUG010000031.1 GCA_021827805.1 Bacillota bacterium
GATCTGATCCTGTTCGCCCGCAGCCGCCTGCAGGTCGAACTGGCCCTCACCTACCTGCAGCGCGGCCTCGACCCTGCGACGGCCGCTCAGGTGCGCGGCTACCGCGGTGGGTACCTGCCGCGGGAACGGCGCGCCGTGGAACGCGGCCTGCGCGAGGGCCTCATCCGCGGCGTGGTGAGCACCAACGCCCTGGAGCTGGGCATCGACATCGGGAGCCTCCAGGCCGCCGTGCTCGCCGGCTATCCGGGTAGCGTGGCCAGCACGTGGCAGCAGGCGGGGCGGGCGGGCCGCAGGCAGGATGCCTCCCTGGTGATCTTCGTGGCCGGCAACGGGCCGCTCGACCAGTACCTGGTGCGCCACCCGGACTACCTGCTGGGTCATGCGCCCGAAGCCGCCTACATCAATCCGGAGAACCTGTACGTGTTCATGAACCACCTCAAGTGCGCGGCGTTTGAGCTGCCGTTCGGCTCCGGCGACAGCTTCGGCGCCGGACCCACCGGCGACATGCTGGCCTTTTTGGCCGAGGAGCGTGTGCTGCGCAGGACCGGGGGCCGCTACCACTGGATGGCCGACCACTTCCCAGCCGCGGACGTGCGTCTGCGCGGCGGGGATGGCAACGTTGTGATCATCGACCGCACGAACGCCGGCAGCCCGCGCGTGATCGGGGAGGTGGACCTGTGGGCCGCCCTGCTCACGGTGTATGAGGAGGCCATCTACCTGCACGAGGGGGTGACCTACCAGGTCGAGACGTTCGATGAGCGGGAAAACAAGGCCTTCGTGCGTGAGGTGCAGGTGGACTACTACACCGACGCGGATCTGGCGGTGCACCTCAAGGTCCTGGACGTGCTCGGCGGGGACGGGGACGGGCCGGGCCAGGAGGCGGCCGACGCCGAGGACGGACGCTGGGTGCAGAGGCCACGGCCCGAACGGGCGGGTCCGGAGGAAGACACGGCGCTGGATGCCTCCGAGCTCCGGGACGGCGTGCTGGTCCCGGCCGCGCAGGCGACGCCGGGGCGCTCCTGGGGTGAGGTGCTCGTCACGGCCAAGGCCGCGGTCTTCAAGAAGATCAAGTTCGAGACGCACGAGAACGTCGGCTGGGGCAAGATCCACCTGCCGGAACGGGAACTGCACACCACCGCCTACTGGACGACCTTCGGCCCGGAGCTGGAGCGGAGCCTTGGCCGGGAAGCCCTCGCCGCGGGCCTCTCCGGTGCGGCGCACGCCCTGGTCGGCCTGGCGCCCCTGTACCTGCTCTGCGACCCGCGGGACCTGGAGGCGACGCCGCAGGTGCGCTCGCCCTTCACCGGGCTGCCCACGATCTTCCTCTGGGAGGCGCATGCTGGCGGCGTGGGCCTCGCGGAGAAGGCCTTTGAGGCCCATGCGGAACTCTGGCGGGCGGTCGCCGCGCAGGTGGCCTCCTGCGCCTGCCAGGCCGGATGCCCCTCCTGCGTCGGCCCGGCGGGGCCTGGGGAGGCGGCGGACCGCAGGTCGGCCGCCCTGTCCCTGCTGCGGCAGGGGGGATGGATCCCCGTGGCGGCCCTCCCCGGGAGGTCAGGCGGCCATGGGTGAACTGGTGGACCGCTTTCGGGCCTTTGCCCAGGCGCGCGCGGTGGCCGCATCCCAGCCCCGTCCCGATCCTCCAGAGCCTCGGCGACCGTCGTCCTGGCCGGAGGGCTTTGCCCCCGTGTCCGGTTCCCAGGGCACCGTCCTCGGACGGCGCACGCTGGTCCCGCTGGCGGTCTCCGAGTCCTCCGGCCCCTGGGCGGAGCGGCTGGCGCGGGCCTCGCTCGGCCCCTGCTCTGGCTGGCGCTTCCTGGACCTGGAGACGACCGGGCTCAGCCGCGGGGCCGGGACGCGGGCCTTTCTCGTGGGCCTGGGCACGGCCGAGGGCGATCAGTTACGGATTGAGCAGTATCTGCTCCCTGATCTGGACCCGGAGAGCGAACGGGCGCTCTGGGGAAGCGTACGGGAGGAACTGACCAAGGCGCAGGCCCTGGTGTCTTTCAACGGGAAGGCCTTTGACTGGCCGCTGGTGCGGGATCGCTTCATCCTGAGCGGCCTGGGGGACCCGCCCACGCTGGCGCACTGGGATGTGCTTCCCGCCGCCCGGCGCCTCTGGGCCAGCCTGCTCGGGGGCAGCTGCGATCTGCGGCGCCTTGAGGCGGAGGTGCTCGGGCAGGGTCGCGGTCCCGACGTGGCCGGAGCGGACATTCCCGCCCTCTATGTGGCGTGGCTGGACGGGGACCGGTCGGCCCTGGACGGTGTTCTCCGCCACCACCTGGAGGATCTGCGGGCGTTGGCGGGGGTGGCCCTGGCCCTTGAGGGCGCGCTGGCCGACGGCCTGCCCGCCACTGCCCCGGCGGCGCTCTGGTGGGGCCTGGGGCGGCTGCGCGAACAGGCGGGGGAGGCCGAGGCGGCGGTCGGCGCCTACCTGCGCAGCCGGGCGGGGGGCTGGCGGGAGGCGGGGCCGGCCGCGGCACGCCTGCTGAAGCGCCTCGGTCGGCACGAGGAGGCGGCGGCCATCTGGGAGGCGGAGCGCCGCGGCCCCATCCCGTCGCTGGAGGCCGCGGAGGAGCTGGCCAAGCATCTTGAGCACCGGGTGCGGGATCCGCTGCGGGCCCTGGGCGTCGTGGAGGATGCCCTCCCGTGGGCGGTGCGGGCGGGAGGGCCCCGGCGTGGGGCCCTCGAACGACGCATGACCCGACTGCGCGCCAAGGTCGAGCGGCGTCGGGGTGGGCAGGATCACGGCCCCGCGGCGGCCCCGCGCGTCGGGCCCTGATGCGGGAGGCCGTGGCGGCGGTTCTTCAGGGTGGGAGGTGTCTCCCGGCATGTTGGTGATGTTCGCGCTTCCCGGGTGAACCTCGTGTCGGCAGGCGGAAGCGTGGCTTTCGCGGCACGGGGTCGTGTTCCAGCGGCGCCACATCTGGCGGGAACCGCCGACGCGAGGGGACCTTGCGGCGATGGCCTCCGGGCTCCCAGGCGGCTGCGGGGCCCTGGTCTCCCCGCGCAGCGTGCGCTGGCGGGAGCTGGGCCTGGACCTGGGCATGCTGGCGGAGCCGGAACTGCTAGACTTGCTCTCGCGCGAACCCCGGATCCTCCGGCGGCCTCTGGTCACGGATGGGCGGCGCACGGTGGTTGGCTGGGATCCCGGGTCGTTGGCTGAGCTTCTGGGGCGGTAGTGGGACCGCGTACGGCGGCCCAGGTGGGAAGGGGTTGTCAGGTTGTTCACGCAGCGTGTGCAGGAGGCGCTGACCCGCATCGAGGACATGGACCGCGAGCAGAAGGACAGTGGGCAGGGTATCCCCTACTGGAGGGTTTCCGCGGACAACGGTCGGCTTCTGCACA
>JAKAUG010000074.1 GCA_021827805.1 Bacillota bacterium
GCGGCAACGCGATAGCGATCGACGCGCCGACTGGCGTAGGGAAATCGATGGCTTACCTTGTCCCCGGTATCGCGGCGGTCAAACGTGCCGAGAACAGGAAGCTGCTGGTGGCGACGGCAACCGTGGCGTTGCAATCACAGCTTGAGCGGGATCTACAGGCGCTTGGGGCTATTGCGCCAGTGGGGTTTGGCCATCGAATCATGAAAGGACGCGCCCGGTACGTCTGTGATCGGAACTTGTACTTGCTGGACGGCAAGGATCTTGCGCAGGCGAACCTTGGATTTGCCGATGGGCCGATGGAGGCGTGGCCATTCAAGCCGGAGACGGAAGAGGTCGACCTGGTGGCTGCGATGCTGGCGGCGCGAGCCAAGGGTGAAGGGTGCTGGGATGGCGACTTGGATTCATGGCCTGACCACGTGCCGGAGCGGCTGATTCCGTTGGTGACGACGACGGCGCCGGCCTGTGCGGGTCAGGCATGCCGCCACTACCACCGTTGCCCATTCGTGGTTGCGCGCCGCGGCTGGGATGATGCGGATGTTTTGGTGGTGAATCACGCGCTGCTGCTGGCCGACGCTGCGTTGGGCGGCGGGGCGGTGTTGCCTGACCTGTCGAGCTGCTACCTGGTGGTGGACGAGGCGCACAAGCTGCCCGAGGCGGCGATTGAGGCTGCTTCCGGGAAGTTGGTGCTGGCCGGTTACAAGAAGGTGGTGCATGAGGTCGAAGGCATCTTGAAGAAAGTGGAAGGACTGATGCGTAAGCAGGCGAGTCCTGAGCGGGCGGGCAAGCGTGATGGCGCGATGGTGAAGATCACGGAAGGATTGGAAGAGTTGGATCGGATGGTGCAGTCCAGGCTGCCCGCACAGGACAGTGCCAGGACGCACCGGATCAGGTACGGACGTGTTTACGGTCAGCCGACGCAGGTGGACTTGTCGCGTGCGGATGTGAGCCAGCTGCAGAAGCTGGATGATTTGCACGGATCAGCCATTGAGATGAAGCGGCAGTTGGAGAAGGCGACCGAGGATTTGAACAAGTCTGTGGAGTTGGGCACGGTGGACGCGCCGGTGGCCGGCAAGATGGCGCGGCTGATTGGGGATGGTCACGGGTTTGTGGCTGCGGTGGAGAAGTGTGCGGCGCTGCTGAGGCAGATAGCGGGAGGCGTGCCTGGGGCGATCTGGGCTGAGCGTGACGGGAAAGGGGTGGTCAAGGTGATGGCGGCGCCCCTGGATGTGTCCGGGTGGCTGGCGAGTGCGGTGTGGGGTCGGGCTGCTGCTGTGGTGGCGACGTCGGCGACGCTGCGGTCGATGGGTGACTTCGGTCACTTCGTGAGGCGGTCAGGGATTGACCGTGTTGAGGGATACCGAACGTTGACGGTGCCCTCCCCGTTTGACCTGGAGCGTGCTGCGATGCTTCGGATACCGAGGCTGGGTGTGCCGCCGAAGGACGAGTTGCGGTACATGCAGGCGGTGTTGAGGGAGTTGGGACGGTGTGTGGACGCGGGTGAGGCGACGCTGGTGCTGTGCGCGAGCCGGGCGATGATGGAGGCGATACGGGATGGGTTGCCGCCGGGGCTGAGGGTGATTTCGCGGATGCAGGGAGACCGGCCGTTGAAGGCGCTCTTGAAGGAGCACGCGGAGGTGGTTGGTGCTGGCGAGGGATCGATCATGCTGGGACTGGCCACGCTGGCGGAAGGTGTGGATTTGCCTGGCGACCTGTGCCGTCACGTCGTGATTGTGAAGGTACCCTTTGCCTCGCCGGATGATCCGGTGAGTCGGGCACGTGATGCGTGGATGCAGGCGCAGGGCCGCTCGGTGTTTGGCGAGGTCGCGTTGCCGGAAGCGCACCGCCGGCTGGTGCAGGCCTGTGGTCGCCTGATCAGGTCGGTTTCGGATTCGGGGCGGATCACGCTGCTGGACGATCGGCTGCTGGACACGGCGTGGGGCCGGCGGATGGTGGAGCACTTGCCGCGGTATGGGCGGGAGCGTGTTGTGGGTGGAAACGATGGCGAGGTTGATCGCAAGGAGTGTGTTGGATGAGAAGTGCGAAGAACCAGAAGCTGTATGAGCAGGCGCGAGAGATTGCCAAGGCGATGGACGTTCAGTTGGTGACGCGAGGGATGCAGCCGCACAGTGTGGTGATACTGGCTGGGACGCCGGAGCAGAGCGTGCACGACGTACGTGCTGAGTTGATGGCGCATGACGCGAGGTGGAGTCTTGGGGAGGAATATGACGATGATGAAAAGTTGCTGGGTGTAGAGACAGAGCCGCTGTTTGAGAGGCTGGCGGAGCGGTGCGTGGAGGCAGCGGCGGCGCGTCAAGGTGTGACGGTGACGCCAGCTTTGGCGGGGGAGCTGAGTAAGGACGTACTGAAGGCGGCATGGGGGATCGACGGCGTTACTGACGCAGACGAACGCCTGGAGATGATGTCGAGGGGGCGGAAGGTGTTCTGGGAAGTGGTCAAGGCTGCCGCGGGTGATGCGTGGTCGATTGGGGAATCGCACATGCAGGAGATGGATACGGACTTCACTGCGGTCGATGGAGACACGGAGGTATTGCCGTTGCGGGTGCTGGCGGATGCGGTGCAGCAGAAGGATGCGTACAGGACGTTGTACGGGGAGCACATTGCGCTGGGGGTGTTGTGGATTCCGCAGATCCGGGGTCGGGTTGCGGAGCGGCTGGGGCGTGAGCCGACGACGCGCGAGTACGCGAAGCGGGTGAAAGAGGCGCTGGGGATGAGCGAGGGGGCGTGGCGCGGGGTACACCGGTTGGCCGAGAACCATGCTGGGGTTGGGGTGTTGTTTCGCATGATCAGCCTGGCGGAGATTCTGGATCCGGCTGTGATCTGGAGTCTGGCGGAAGCGGTCAACCAGGCGTTCCAGCATGGAGAAGGCTGGCGGTTGGCTGAGTTTGATCTGGATGGACTTAGCGCATTCCTGCGGGTATTGAAGGAAAACGAGGCGGAGGGCGTTGAGCGGGTGTTGAGCGCGCATCGTGGGGATGTGGCGTACTGGGTTGCGCTGGGCAATGCGCTTCTTGCCGCTGGCGAGATTGTTTCGGCGGAAGAGTGTTCTGAGGCGAGGATGTACGACGCGATCGGGGATGCGGTGGTTGGGCGGGTGGAGCGCAGGAACCAGGAACTTCTGGACTGGCTGGCCCAAGCGGTGTTTGTGAACCCTGGTGCGATCGTGCGTGGCTACAGGAATGTGGTGAAGGGTTTGCGAGGGTCGGAGCGCGTGGAGCGGCTGACTGGATGGGCGATGAAGAAGCAGGAGCGCTGGCACCGTGATCTGCAGGCAACTCTGCGCCGCGAAGGCGTTGAAGGGGTCAAGGAGGGAGTGTGGTCACGG
>JAKAUG010000212.1 GCA_021827805.1 Bacillota bacterium
GATCAGCTACTACGATTGGGAGCGCCACACCGCGTACATCCTGCGCGAGGGCCGCCTGTTCGGAGTGGACCACCGCCAGCGACTGCTGCTGGCGGCCGCCGCCGGGTACGACGGAGCCGTCCGGCTTCGGGAGGCCCTGGCCCCGTATGCCGTCATCCTGGCCCCGGACGACGAGCGCCTGGCGACGTGCCTCGGCATCACCGTGGCCTTGGCCCATGCCCTGGACGGCGCGGCGCGAGGTCGGGCCATGCCGCTGAAGATCTCCGTTCTTCCCTCGGCGGTGCGCATCACCCCTGCCGCCGGCCCCTCCGAGGGGCTGGCGCTGGAACGCGGGCTGAACGAGGACTTCCGCAAGACCTTCGGCAGGCCGCTGGGGCTCAGCGCGTCCGGTGAGGCCTGAGGAGCGGCACCAGGCTCGACCTGAGACCGCGAGGCCTCTCCCCCGGCTTGCCCGCAGGAGTCCCTCGGGCGTTGCGGAAGCCTCGGCGAGGAGGGCCCAGGCGCATGGACGCCTGTCGCCGCCGGGTGGGGAGAGAGCCGCCGTGCGGAGCTCCGGGGTGGGCCGCAGCATGCGGGCCGTCGTCTGCCACGGACCCGAGGACTACCGCCTGGAAGAGGTGCCGGTGCCCTCGGTCGGGCCGGGTGAGGTTCTGCTGCGGGTCTCGGCGGTGGGCATCTGCGCCAGCGACGCCAAGTGCTTTGCGGGAGCCCCGCTCTTCTGGGGCGACGCCGAACGCGAACCCTACTGCCAGCCGCCGATCATCGCCGGGCACGAGTTCTGCGGCACGGTCGCCGCCTTGGGCGAGGGCGTCCAGGGGATCGAACTCGGCCAGGAACTGGTCTCCGAACAGATCGTGCCCTGCGGCCAGTGCCGCTACTGTCTGCGCGGACAGTACTGGATGTGCCGCGAGCACAGCATCTTCGGCTTCCGGCAGGCGACACCGGGGGCCATGGCGGAGTATGTGCGCCTGCCTCGGCGGGCGCGCAACCACGTGCTGCCGCAAGGCCTCTCTGCCGCGGCGGGCGCCTTTGTGGAACCCCTGGGCTGTTCGGTGCACGCGGTGGACCGGGCCGGGATCCGTCTCGGCGATGTCGTGGTCGTGGCTGGCTGCGGACCCCTGGGGCTCGGGATGATCGCGGCGGCCCGGCTGCGCGGGCCCGCGCTGCTCGTGGCCCTGGACAGCCGTCCCATGCGGCTGGAGGTGGCGCGGGCCGCGGGGGCCGACCTGGTCCTGGACGTGGCCCACACCGATGCCGTGGCCGCGGTGCTGGCGCTCACCGAGGGCTACGGCTGCGATGTGTACATCGAGGCCTCCGGCGCCCCCGCCGCCGTGGTGCAGGGCCTGCGCATGGTGCGGAAACTGGGCACCTTCGTTGAGTTCAGCGTCATGCGCGAGCCCACGACGGTCGACTGGACGATCATCGGCGATACCAAGGAGCTGGACATCCGCGGCAGCCACCTGAGCCCCCACTCCTACCCCATCGCCATCGAGATGCTGCGCCGGGGTCAGGTGCCGCTGGAGCGCATCGTGACGCACACCCTGCCCCTGGAGGAATTCCCGCGCGGCATGACCCTGGTGCTGACCGGCGAGGAGTCCATCAAGGTGCAGTTGGTCCCGTAGGTGCGGGGCGGAGGCCCCCCGGCCGGCACCGCGGGACTCAAGACGGCATGCCACGGGGTCTGGACCGCCCGTATACTCGGAGCATGCACTACACACAGCCCCTGCCCTTTCCCCGCCAGGGAACCTGGGCCGTGGTGGCACCCTCGGCGCCGCTCGCAAACTTTCCCCGCGAGCGCCTGGACCTCGGCGTGCGCCGCCTGCGGGACCGGGGTGCCCGCGTGGTCTTCGCGCCGAACATGGAAGCCTCGGCCGAGCACATGGCCGGCACGATCGCCCAGCGCGTGCAGGATCTGCATTGGGCCTTCGGGGAGCCGGGGATCGACGGGGTCCTGGCGCTCTGGGGCGGGTGGAATAGCAATCAACTGTTGCCGCATCTGGACTGGGAGGCCATCGCCGCGTCGCGCCGTCCGTTCTGCGGATACAGCGACATCACGGCGCTGCACGGGGGCCTGCTGGCACGGGCGGGGCTCGGCTGCTACTACGGTCCCGCGTTCGGTTCCTTCTGCCACGCGGACATGGAGAGCTACACCCTGGAGAGCTGGGAAGCGGCGGTGCGCGAGCGGGAGGCCTACCGCTGCACCGCGGCCGCCACGAGCGCGGACTACCATCAGCCCGCCCAGCCGAACTCGGGCTGGGCGGTGCTCCAATCCGGCCGCGCGCAAGGCATCGCCGTGGGCGGCGAGATCACGACCTTTGCGCTGCTCTGTGGAACCCCCTACCTTCCGGACACCGCTGGAGCGGTGCTCGTCCTGGAATCGGACGAGGACGGGACCCCGCCCATCTACGACCGGTGCCTGCACCAGCTGGAGCAGGCCGGGGTGCTGCGCTCGATCGCGGGCCTGGCCCTGGGCCGCTCTCCCCGAGCCTCCGGGGTGAGCACCGCGGTGCTTGGCCGCATCCTGGACCGGGTACACCTGCCCTCAGGCATCCCGGTCGTCGCTGAGATGGATTTCGGGCACATCACGCCGCTTCTGACGATCGCGCTGGGCTCATTGTGCATGCTGAACACCACGGCGCCCGAACTCGCCTTCGCTCAACGGTGAGGAAACCGGCAGGCTCAGGCCCGCTCCCTGAGATCTCTGGGCCGGCCGCCAGGAGGGTCGGGCCCGGTGCCGAAAACACCCAGACACGACGTGCAGAGGCGGTGGTGACGGTGGCAGGCGTTCCCGTACAGCAGGGTGCCCAGCCGCAGGACGCGGAGGGTGGCTCGATCTCGTCAGGCCTGCTGCAGCGCATGGCCGCCGCGTGGCGGGAGGATCCTCAGCGCCGCGTGATGATGAACGCCATTCGCAAGAGCGGGCTGTCTGCGGTGGCCATGGATCAGGATGTGCTCACCTCACACCGGTACACGTTCTCGCATGAGATCGAAACCGGGCCCATCACGAACCAGCGCTCAAGCGGGCGCTGCTGGATGTTCGCCGGGCTCAACACCCTGCGCGTTCCGGTCAAGGAGCACTGCGGGCTGAAGGAGTTCGAGCTCTCCCAAGCCTACCAGATGTTCTGGGACAAGCTCGAGAGATCCAACTACTTCCTGGAGAGCATCCTGGAGACCCTCGAGGAACCGCTGGACGGCCGGGTGGTGACCTGGCTGCTCGAGAACCCGCTGAGCGACGGCGGGCAGTGGGACATGTTCGTCAACCTGGTGGAGAAGTACGGGGTGGTGCCCAAGGATGCGATGCCCGAGACCTACCACAGCGGGTCCTCGGCCGGCA
>JAKAUG010000381.1 GCA_021827805.1 Bacillota bacterium
GCACTGGGGCTCCACCGAGCCCGCGACCCATACACGGACGGAACCGCGCGGATCTCAGGTCTTACTTGGTATTTTCCGCCTCCTGATGTTGGGGTGGATATGCAGCCAGTCTCTGTGGAGGCCTTCCTGGAGCGCTGGCTCGCCGACCACGTGGTGCCGAACCTGGAGAAGACAACCACCCACGACTGCGCGTACGCGCTGCGCCGCCACGTCGTGCCGCACATCGGAAGGCAGACGCTCGCCGACCCGCGCGCCGACCAGGTGCAGGCGCCGGGTTGCCGCACGGCCCTTGACAGAGGGCCGCCCGCGCCCGAGGATGGGCGGCGCCACGCGGGGGTCCACCACGGCGACCCCGGTCGGCAGGGTCCTGATCGCGGTGGCGGCGCCTGTTTGTGGTACCCCGCGCGTGTGGCGCGGCGGCACCCCCGTGATATAATCGATGCGCGGTGATTCTGGTACGGCAGCGTGCGACGCAGGCGTGCGTCCACGCCCAAGGCGGGCGCGGAGAGGAGGTTGGCAGCGTTGTTCGACAACCTGCTCACTGGACCGCACATCATTGTGCTTCTGATCGTGGCCCTGCTGATCTTCGGGCCGCGTCGGCTGCCTGAGCTGGGCGGAGCCGTTGGCAAGACCATCAAGGAGTTCCAGAAGTCCATGAACGAGGCGCGCTCCCAGATCAACTCGGCCACGACTCTGCATGCTGAAGAGGACAAGACGAACACGGCCTCCACAACCAGCGATCGTCCGAACTAGACGGAGATCGCCTTGGTTGGTAAAGTATGCTGTGCGATTCGGCGCCGGCGGCGCTCCACGGGGTGACGCCGGCGTTCGGACGCCTGTGGGACTAGATCCCGCAGACAGATAGCGCGGAAAGCGCGGAGGGGGGTAAGGGCCGATTTCGGCCCGCGGATAGAGCCTATGCAATTCTCCTGGTGGCCCATCGCCGCAGGCCTGCTGGCGGTTCTGGCAGGTCTATATTTTGTGAGTTGGGTGTTGCGACGCGACCGAGGAACCCAGGAGATGCAGGCCATCTCTGCCGCCGTGCAGGAAGGCTCCAAGGCCTATCTCATCCGCCAGTACCGGACCGTGCTCTACGTGGCCCTCGTCCTCTTTGTGATCATCGGTTTCGCCCTGACTTGGCAGACCGCTGGCTTCTTCCTCATCGGCGGCGCGCTGTCGGCGATCGCGGGTTCCACCGGCATGCTGGTGGCCGTCAACGCCAACGTGCGCACAGCTGAGGCGGCCAGGCAGGGGCTCAACGCGGCCCTCAGCATCGCGGTTCGCGGGGGCGCGGTCACGGGGCTGCTGGTGGTGGGCCTTGGCCTGCTCGGCGTGGGCGGCCTTGAGGCTCTCACCCACAACCCGGCCAGCCTGATCGGCTTCGGCTTTGGCGCCAGCCTCATCTCTGCCTTCGCCCGTCTGGGCGGCGGCATCTACACCAAGGCGGCCGACGTCGGTGCCGACCTGGTGGGAAAGATCGAGGCGGGCATCCCGGAGGACGATCCCCGCAATCCCGCGGTCATCGCCGACAACGTCGGCGACAACGTCGGCGACTGCGCCGGCATGGCCGCGGACCTGTTCGAGACATACGCGGTCACCAGCGTGGCCGCCATGCTGCTGGGCTCGCTGGTGTTCCGCAACCATCCCCAGGCGGTCTACTTCCCGCTGGCCCTGGGCTCCATCTCCATCCTGACCTCGATCATCGGGATCCTGACGGTGACCATGGGCCAGGGCGGCAGCGTGATGGGTCGGCTGTATCGGGGACTGGGCGTCAGCGCCGTCCTCTCCGCCATTGTCTTCTTCTTCCTCAGTCACTCGATGATGAGCTGGGTGCCGAGCGGGCCCAACAGCATCTTCGTGGCCGCGCTCATCGGGCTGGTCCTCACCGCGGCGCTCATGGGGGCCACCGACTACTACACCTCCCTGAACTACCGCCCTGTGCGCCAGATCTCCGAGGCCAGCCTCACGGGGCACGCGACGAACATCATCGCCGGCCTCGCGGCCAGCATGAAGAGCACCGCGCTGCCGGTCCTCTTCATCATCGCCGCCATCCTCGGCTCCGATGCGGCCGCCGGGCTGTACGGTGTGGCCGTCGCCGCCATGGCCATGCTCTCGCTGGCGGGCATCATCGTGACCCTGGACTCTTTCGGCCCGATCACGGATAACGCGGGTGGCATCGCGGAGATGGCCGGGCTGCCGGAGTCGGTGCGTGAGGTCACCGATGCCCTGGATGCGGTGGGCAACACGACCAAGGCCGTCACCAAGGGCTACGCCATCGGCTCGGCCGGTCTGGCGGCCATCGCCCTCTTCGCCTCGTACGTCCAGGTCCTGCAGAAGAATCCGCATCTGCACAAGACGATGAGCTTTGACCTCACCAATCCGATGGTGCTCGCCGGGCTGCTGCTGGGCGGCATCGCCCCGTTCCTGTTCGGGGCCCTGTCCATCGACGCCGTGGGACGTGCCGCCCACAAGGTGGTCGAGGAGGTCCGGCGCCAGTTCCGCGAGATGCCGGGCATCATGGAGCGCACGGTGAAGCCGGACTACGGCCGCGCCGTGGACATCGTGACCGGCTCCGCGCTGCGTGAGATGATGCTCCCGGCCCTCATCCCCGTGCTCGGCCCCGTCCTGGTGGGTTTCGTGCTGGGTGCTCAGGCCCTGGGCGGCATGCTTGTGGGCGCCATCGTCACCGGCCTGTTCCTCGCGATCCAGATGACGGCCGGCGGTGGAGCCTGGGACAACGCGAAGAAGTATATTGAGAGTGGCCACTTCGGGGGCAAGGGCACACTCGCCCACGCCGCCGCGGTGACCGGAGACACGGTGGGAGATCCGTACAAGGATACGGCGGGCCCGGCCATCAACCCGATGATCAAGATCATGAACATCGTGGCCCTGCTGCTGGCCGGCCTCCTCGTACGCTGAACGCGGAGCGCCCAACCGGGGCCCGGCGCCGCTGGCGCCGGGCCCTTCTCCTTCTCAGGGGGAGGCAGGATCCATGGACGAACGCGCCATCCTCGCCGGTCTGCCCGGCGCCCCGGGCTCCTGGAACCTGGAGGAAGACATGGAGGAGCTGGCCGAACTCGCTCGCAGTTCCGGCGCCCTCCCCGTGGCCCAGGTGGTGCAGCACCAACGGCGCCGCGACCCCGCAACGCTGTTCACCTCGGGCAAGGCCCAGGAGGTGGCCGACGCGGTGCGAGCGCAGGACGCCACGCTCGTCCTGACGAACCAGGGCCTCTCGCCACGGCAGCAGATGCGCATGGAGGATCTTGTCGGGTGCCGCGTCGTGGATCGGACGCGCCTCATCCTGGATATCTTCGCCCGGCGGGCCAG
>JAKAUG010000426.1 GCA_021827805.1 Bacillota bacterium
GCCGCGGCGGGGGCGGCGGACCGCCGCCCCCGCGGGCCCCGTCAGGGTAGCAGATGTCCCAGCTTGGTCTTCTTGGTCGCGAGGTAGTGGGCGTTCTCGGGGTGAGGCTGGATGGTGATCGGCACGCGCTCCACGATCTCGAGGCCGAAGCCGCTCAGCGCGTATTGCTTTTGTGGGTTGTTCGTCAACAGGCGGAGTTTACGCACGCCCAGATCGACCAGCATCTGTGCCCCGGTGCCGTAGTCCCGGGCGTCGGGGGGGAAGCCCAGCGCCAGGTTGGCCTCCACCGTGTCCAGGCCCTGCTCCTGCAGGGCGTAGGCCCGGACCTTGTTGGCGAGCCCGATGCCGCGGCCCTCCTGCCGCAGGTAGCAGACGACCCCCCGCCCCTGCTCGGCGATCCGGGCCATGGCCCGGTCCAACTGCTCGCCGCAGTCGCAGCGCAGCGAGCCAAACACATCCCCGGTCAGGCACTCGCTGTGCATCCGCACCAGCACCGGATCCCCGTCGTCCACCCGGCCCTGCACGAGCGCGATGTGCGCCTGCCCGCCGGCCAGGTCCTCATAGACCACCATGTGCCACATGCCGTGCGCCGTCGGCAGCTGGGCCTCGGCCACACGGTGCACGCCGGGCTGCCGGCTGCGGCGGTAGGCCACCAGGTCGGCGATGTGGAGCAGCGGCAGGCCGTGGGCCGAGGCGAAGGCCTCAAGTTCCGCCTGCCGCGCCATGCTGCCGTCCTCGTTCATAATCTCGCAGAGCACCGCCGCCGGGCGGAGTCCGGCCAGCAGGGCCAGGTCCACCGCGGCCTCCGTGTGACCGGGGCGGCGCAGCACCCCGCCCTCGTGGGCTCGCAGCGGGAAGATGTGTCCGGGGCGCCGGAGATCTCCCGGCCCGGAGGCCGGGTCCGCCGCCACGCGCACCGTCCGGGCCCGCTCGGCCGCCGAGATCCCCGTGTGCACGTCCTGCGCGTCGATGGAGACGGTGAAGGCGGTGCGCATGTTCTCCTCATTGCGCTGGACCATCTGCGGCAGCTCGAGCCGGTCGAGCTCCGCGCCCGCCATGGGCAGGCAGATCAGCCCCCGCCCGAAGCGGGCCATGAAATTGATGGCCTCGGGCGTCACATGCTCGGCGGCCATGACCAGGTCGCCCTCGTTCTCTCGCCCCACCGCGTCGAGGACGACCACGAAACGGCCCGCGCGTATGGCCGCCACCGCCGCCTCCACACGAGTTCGGGCCTCCTGCTCAGTCTCGTCCGTCACGCCCTGTCCACCCCCCCGCCCGCCAAGAGGCCCTCCACGTATTTGGCCAGCACGTCCGCCTCCAGGTTCACGCGGCTCCCGGTCTCGAGCGCCCCCAGGGTCGTCACCTGGCAGGTGTGCGGCACCAGGGCAACCTCAAAGCGCTCGGGAGCGGGCCGTCCCGCAACGGTCAGGCTCACCCCCTGGACCGCCACCGAACCGCGGGGCACCAGATAGGGGAGCACCTCCGGCGGCGCGGACAGCTCCAGCACCTCCCAGGTGTCCTCCCGCCGGCGCTCCAGGATGGTGCCCACACCGTCGACATGTCCCTGCACCACGTGACCGCCGAGGCGTCCCCCCACAGGGAGCGCCCGCTCCAGGTTGACGCGGCGACCAGGCACCAGGGACCCCAGGGTGGTGCGGCGCAGTGTCGTCGGGACGACCGTGACCCAGAACCCCTCGGCATCGAAGGCCTCCACGGTCAGGCAGACCCCGTCGACCGCGACGCTTTCCCCCACGGAGAGCTCGCCGGCAAAGGGCGCGCCCAGGCCCAGACGCCCGGCCTCCCACGCCAGCACGGTCCCCGTGCACTCGACAAGACCGGTGAACATCAGCGCACCATCCCACTGATCCAGAGATCGGCCCCCAGGCGGCGCACGCGCAGGTCCCTGAGTCCAGTGGCCTCGGCCATGCGCGCGGGTCCCAGGCCGCCCAGGGGCTGCAGGCCCGGCCCCAGAAGACGCGGAGCGATGACGGCGGTCACCTCGTCGACCAGCCCCTCGGCCCAGAAGGCGCCGGCCAGGGTGGGGCCCCCCTCAAGCAGCACTCCCAGGCACCCTCTGCCTCCGAGCTCGGCCAGGATCTCCCTTGGCGAAGGCGCGACCACCACCTCGGCCCCCGCCCGCCGCAGGGCGGCCACGCGCTCGGCGGGGGCCGTCGGGCCGACGCAGATCAGCGCCGGCAGGATGCGCGCCCCCGGCGGGGTGCGGGCCTGGCGGTCCGCCACCACGCGCAGGGGATTGCGCCCGCGCACCAGGCGCACCGTCAGCGCGGGGTCGTCGGCAAGCACCGTGCCCACGCCGACGAGCACGGCGTCCAGGCGCCTGCGCCAGCGGTGGACTTCGCGGCGCGCCGCCTCGCCAGAGACCCAGCGCGAGTCCCCGGCGCGCGTGGCCACCGCGCCGTCCAGGGTCGCCGCCCACTTGTACAGGACGCGAGGTCTCCCCAGGGTGCGGGAGGTCACATACCAGCGGTTGAGATGCAGGGCCGCGGCCGCCCCCGGGCCCACCTCCACCTCCAGCCCCGCCGCGCGCAGGGCGGCCACCCCGGCACCCCGCACACGGGGGTCGGGATCCTCCATCGCGACCACCACGCGGCGCACGCCTGCCCGCACCACGGCCGGAACGCAGGGAGGGGTGCGGCCCTGGTGGTTGCATGGTTCCAGGGTCACGTAGAGGGTGGCGCCGCGGGCCCGTTCTTCGGCCGCGGCGAGGGCCAGCGCCTCGGCATGTGGCTGCCCGGCGGCGTGGTGGTAGCCTTCGCCCACGACCTCGCCCTGTCGGACGAGCACCGCGCCGACCATGGGATTGGGCGCGGTGCGGCCCTCTGCCCGGGCGGCGAGGGCGAGCGCGCGCTCCATGGACACCACAAAGCCTCCCGCGCCTCGGGGTTGGGAGGGGGTGGTCCGCCAAGACAGGCAGCACCTGACGGCAGGCCCGGCGCGAGCGCACCGGCCTACACGGACCCCTTCTCCCATCCGGACTGTACCGTCGGCCCCGGGTTCGCACCGGTGTCTGCCCGCCCTGCCGGGCGGGCTCGCGGCGCTCGTCCGCGGCCCCTGGCCGCGGCATCACCGCCGGTCGGGAATAGGGTCCGCCCGCGGGCCGACCCGCACCCCGCCCCGAAGGAATCTTGGGCGGCACAGTACCACCCGGCTCTGACGGCGTCAAGCGGAACCCCCAGCGGCCAGCGCTGACGCATGACCGATCGGGGAGGGCGGGTGGGGAGGTCCGGACGAGAGCGGAGGACGGCGGCTACGGCGTAAGGGGGATGTCTGAAGGCACGATCAGCATGTCGGTAGGGGGTCAGAG
>JAKAUG010000090.1 GCA_021827805.1 Bacillota bacterium
TTCGAGCACCTGCCCCCCCCACGGCCCGGAGCGTGGCCTGTTCTGGAGCCGGCAGACGAATCGCAGGTTCTCGCCAGACGGGCGCGGCCCGGCGGAGGGTTGTGCCGTGCCACGGCGCGGCCCTCACCTCCGCCGCCACCTGAGGCGCTTCCGCTGCGCACACTGTGGCTCGACGGACGACGCGCACATCGTGGCGGCCCTCAACCTCCAGCGAAGGTGGGACCAAAGCTTCCGCTGCCCCACCGCCGGGGAGAAGCGGGCGGCTGAAGCAAGCCGTGGCCGAAAGGCCGGCGCAGCCGCGAGCCGAGAGGGCTCACCGGAGACGGTGGGGGCTAACGTCAGGTCAACGACGGTCTCGTGCCGTAGCGGCCATCCCCTTCCGGGGAAGGCCAGTGGGCGGCTGATTGCTGGTCCCGCGTGCGGGCGCAGGCGGCTTGCCGCGAGAGGCGCGGGACGACTCCCAATGGCCCGCCGACCCCACTCGTGCCTGTGGGGACGGCCCTTCACCCGCGGCGGCGGGCAGGGTCCACGGGCAACCGGCGCAAGCCGGATGGAGGCGGCACGAACGACGGCTGTCGCGGTTTGTCAGGCACAGCGGGCAGCAGGGCCACCACGGCAAGGGCCGGCTCACCGCGGGCCAGGGCGGGTGCGGAACCCCACGGCCGTGGCCGTGGGGTTCCGGAGCGCCTGTCCGGTCAGCGGATTCTGTCCTTGAGCCACTGCAGGCCACGCCGGTAGCCATCCTCCGCCTCGGCCCTGGGCCCCTCGTACTCGACGGTCCAGACCCCGGCGTACCCGGCAGCCCGCAGTTCGGCCAAGGCCCGTTCCAGGTCCAGTTCTCCCGCTCCCAGCACCGTGCCCCGATACTCTCCGCGGCTGCCACGCCCGTCCTTGATGTGCACATGGCGCGCCCAGGGCGCAATGACGTGGTAGAAACGGTTCACGGTGGCCAGATCGTGCCCCGCCCAACGGTAGTTCATGGTGTCCACATTGGCCCCGATGCGGGGGGACCCCACCTCGGAGAGGATGGAGACCTCGAGGTCTGCGTCGTTGGTGACCAGGCCGTGGTTGTCCAGGGCCAGGGTGTATCCCTCGCGTTCGACGAAGGGTCGGATCGCCTGCAGGGCCTGGACGATCAGGCCGCGCCAGCGGTCCTGGGGCACGGAGTCCTTGCTCCAGCCGCCATCGATCCGGATCAGATCGGTTCCGGCCTCTCGGGCCAGGGCGCAGACACGCCGGAGGCGCTGCACCTGCCGCTCCAGGCCCGTCTGGTCCGGCTGCAGGAAATCGTTTCCGGCAGAGACCGCCGAGATGCGCAGCCCGTGCCTGGAGAGCAGCTCGCGCACGGCTCTGGCGTGCGCGAGGGCATCGGTGTCCGAATCGGCCTCGTTCCAGAACCGCCCGACGGGCAGTTCCACAAAGCCGAAACCCGCCCCGCTGGCATAGGACGCAAAGCGTTCCAGATCGTCATAGGGCAGGTTGTACTGGATCAGGCCGAAATCCGGCATCGCGTGCCTCACCCCCGCAGCTACTTTGGTGTAAAGCGATGCCTTCCTGCCGGACTCGGCGGGGGATCTCGTCGGGTCGGGGCTGGCCGCCTTCAGTCGAAGACGCGGTAGATCCGGGTCGTCCCGTCCTCCTCGCGGATCAGTTCGAAGACCCCTCCCCCCACCACCAGCACCCGATAGCAGATGCGCTCCCGTGGTGGAACCACCTCCCACCACGGCTGCCGATAGACCCAGTCGTCCAGCACCGCCGCGACCGCTTGCCAGCGCCCCCGCCACCAGAAGGCCTGAGGCTGCCCATCCTGTGCCAGGCGTGCTCGGACCGGGCGGTCGTAGATGTGACTCATCGGGATTCCCGCCAGGGATCCAGCATGCCGAGCAGGGTTTCGTAGCGGTCCGCCCGCCCCCAACCCCGCCGCAGCAACGTCTGCGGCACCCGTTCCAGAACGGCCTCCAGATCCGGACGTTCCCGCATGACAGGCCGGGGGAGCAGCTCGAGCGGATGCGCTGGCAGGGCCGCCAACTCGGTCAGGCACACCTCCACCCGCTCGGCCGGGGTGGCGGTCATACGCGTCGCCTCCTGCGCCAGGCGCGCTGCCGCGCGTGCCAGCAGTCCCTCTCCCCGCTGCGGCGGATTCCATGTCCGCTGCAGGGTCCCCCAGGGGCCCCGCAGCACCATGGTGCCGACACCCTCGCCCCATGGCAGCCGGCGGGCGGCTCTGCGGGCCAGATCAGCCGCGGCCTGCGCCCAATCCGCCGGAGGCAACCCCTCGCAAAACGCCTGCCCCTCCCGTACGACCGTTGGCGGATAGCGCGCCGGCACGGGGCGCTCGTCCTGTCCCAGGCAGAGGGCATGCGCCCGCTTCCCCAGCCGGCCCAGACGAGACCGCAACGTCTCCACGGGGAGTTCCGCCACCTGGCCGCAGCGCTGCAGGCCCATACCCGCGAGGCTCCTCAGCAGGGCCTGCGGTAACAGGCCCATCGCCACCAGACGGGTCAGGGGCAACGGTGCAAGCCAGCGGGCCTCCTCACCGTGTGCCACGACCCCCCAGCCCCGCTCCGGACAGCAGGCTTCCGCCAGGAGCCGGTTCGGCCCAAGACCGCAGGCCAGGTCGACATGCGGCAGAATGCTTGAGGCCGCCTCCCGCAGGGAGCGCAGCTCCGGCAGCGGCGGAACCGTCCCGGTCCAGAGGGCCACGATCTGCGGCCGCCGCAATCCGTCAGGGTCCACCGTCCGGCAGGCCAACGCCACCAGATCAGCCGCCTGGTACAACCGGGCATCTGCCCGTACCGGGTCCAGGTCGGCATGCCGGACGCCCGGACAGAGGCTGCGCGCCGTGGCAAGGGTCTGGCCGTGATGCACCCCCTGTTCACGCGCGGCACGGTTGGCATCCCAGACCTCCCCGGTCTGCACCACCAGGGCTGGCTCCGGCCCGTCCTGCACCAGCAGGCCGTACCAGCGCAGGAAGGCCACCCAGCGCACTGGACGCACCCCCTCACACCCACCGCCGCCAGGGGACAGCGGCGTGAAGCATGGAAACACACGTTCCGCACAGATTGTATGCTCTCATGTTCGGAAATACAACCGCACAGGACTGTCAGCGGGCGCGAATCTTCGTGGCGGGAGGATACCGGCCCGCGGCTGCGAATGGCCACGGGATCTCGCGCACGACCCTGGGACCCTGGAGGTGCCATTGCAAGCCAATCTCAGATGGCTCTATGCGGGGCGGGCCCTGCGCAGTTTCTCCACGGCCTTTTTGACGGTGGCCTTCCCCCTCTATCTCGCGGGTCTGGACTACCACGCCGCCACCATCGG
>JAKAUG010000146.1 GCA_021827805.1 Bacillota bacterium
TGCGCCTCCGCCTGACGCGCATCAACTCCCACCTCAACGAGGCCATCCAGGGCATCCGCGTGACGCAGGCCTTCGTGCGCGAGGAGGAGAACAGGCGCTTCTTCACGGGCATCAACCGCCAGTACTACGACACCTGGCAGGTCGCGCAGCGTTGGTCCTCGCTCTTTGGGCCGCTGGTGACCCTGACCGGCGCCATCGGCACCGCGACCGTCTTCTGGTATGGCACCCTGCTGTACCGCCACGGCGCGGTGAACATCGGGGATGTCGTCAGCTTCATCCAGTACGTGGCCATGTTCTGGTCGCCCATTTCGCAGCTCGGTAACCTGTACAACTCGCTGTTGCAGGCCATGGCCTCCTCGGAGCGCATCTTCCAGTTCCTGGACTTTCAGCCTCTGGTGCGCTCTCTGCCCGGGGCGCGCCCGCTGGGTGCGCTCCGCGGGGATGTGGCCTTCGACCGCGTGGTCTTCTCCTACGATGGGCGGCGGCGGGCCCTGGACGACGTGTCCTTCGCGGTGCAGGCCGGGCAGACGGTGGCCCTGGTGGGCCACACCGGGGCGGGCAAGACATCGGTCGTGAGCCTCTTGACGCGGTTCTACGACCCCCAGGAGGGTCGCATCCTGGTGGACGGGCAGGACGTCCGGAGCGTCCTCTTGCCCTCGCTGCGCAGTCAGGTGGGGGTCGTGCTGCAGGACACCATCCTCTTCTCGGGGACCGTGGCCGACAACCTCCGCTATGGGCGGCTGGACGCCAGCGATGCCGAGGTGGAGGATGCCGCGCGGGCCGTCCACGCGCATGAATTCATTCGCGAGCTGCCCCAGGGATACGCCACGGAGGTGCTGGAGCGCGGCGGTCGCTTCTCGGTGGGGCAGCGGCAGCTTCTGGCCTTCGCGCGTGCCCTGCTGGCGGATCCGCGCATCCTGATCCTGGACGAGGCCACCAGCAGCATCGACACCCAGACCGAGCAGCGCATTCAGGCGGCCCTGACGCGCCTGCTGGTGGGGCGCACGTCGTTCGTGGTGGCGCATCGGCTCTCCACGATCCGGCAGGCGGATCTCATCCTGGTGTTCGACCACGGGCGCATCGTGGAACGCGGCACGCACCAGGAACTCCTGGAAGCCGACGGGGTGTATGCCGGGCTGTTGCACGCGCAGTTTCGCTTCCTGGAGAACGCCGCCGGCGCCTAGGTCGTACCCGCGAGGCTGGCGCCCGGAACCCAGGGCGGGCGGTGAACGGTCGGCACGTTCTGATACAGCCAGGCCAAGAGCTGGCCGGGACCCACGCCGACCTGCGCCAACAGATGGGCGTAGCTGGGGGAGACGCTCAGCGCCAGGGTCTCGAGGCCCCCGTCGCCAGAGGGCGCGTAAGGCGAGTCGATGAGGGCGGCGACGGTCGGGAGGCTGTCCGTGCCGGCGCCGCCGCCATGCGCCTCCAGCCAGGCCAGCGGCACGGGCACGGACAGGCTCCGCTGCACCAGATGCCCGCGCTGGTCGGAGAACCGGAAGTCGCACGCGGCCCCTGGGGACTGAGGCACCCGGCCGCACGTGCTGGACTCGATGGGCAGGCTACCGGTGGCGGTGGTCAGTGGATTGGTGGTGGTTGGCAGCACATCCGCGCCCTGCATCGCGGCGGCGACGCGTTTCGGCACGTACCCCGTGCGCATGGCCCAGGCGAGCAGGACCACCAGCACGAGGGCCAGGGCGGCCGCGCCGAGCAAGAGCGGCAACAGCGGGCGCCATTCGCCGCTGCCTCGGTTGGTTTGTTGGGGGGCGACCAGGCGCGCCATGCGGAGTCCTCCCACGGGAAAGGGTACGGCGACCCACCGAGAGTAGCCCACCGCGCCACGGGGCGCCAGGGGGCCCGCGGCGGCCGGGGCGCCGGGCTTTGCGCGGCACGCGCTCCAGGGCCATGGAACATTCGGGCAGGCCCTGGCCGGGCACCTCTGGGTTGCCGCCAACGCTGAGATGGCGGACCTCGGCGGAGACTCTAGTCCCGAGCCGACCGCCCGCGGGCGGGAGCAGGCGGCGCTTCTCGCACGGCGCTTCGGCCACATGCACCGCGACGGGGTCGGGACCACCCGCTGACAGGAACACTCCAGAAGGCGTTGCCCGCGGCCCGGGCCTCGGGTGCGTCGTTGCGCCCTCGTCGGGGTGACCCGCTCCGGGATGTTGTCAGCAGCGCCAGCGGCCGTTGTCGCCAGCCAGGCGACCCGTGGGCACACCTTGGGTGCGGTGCTCGATGGAGGCGTCCCGACCATTGGGCCACGTATGGAACGAGACGCGAGTCAGCGAGGCGGGGGCCGCCCTGGACGGGCCGGGAGTGGTGGGCTGATCCGCCAGGGCGGACCCTTCATCCATGCCGCGCAGCGGCCGCCTGCCGCGCGGAACCGTTGCCGCGGCTGCCTGGCGGCCAGGGAGACTCGCGGCCACGGATTCTGCGTGGATCGCGGGCCCCTCCACGTGGCCGCGCATGGATCTGTGCGTCCGCGGGGGTCTCCCATTGGCGATGCGGCCGGAGGTGGTTCCGGATCTTGGTTTCAAGGATGGGAGGCTACGGATCATCTATCGGTACCGCCGCTTGCGCCGGGGAGAGCAGGCAGGCCGGGCCCAACATCCGCCGGGTTGTGTCCACAGGGGGGGAACCAAATGCTGTGAGTACTCCTATAACCACATGAAAGGGGGGCATGCCTTGCACAGCGGAGCGGGCAGCAGCCGGGGCGATGTTCTGGGACGCGGCTATACGATCCTGGACGCCCCGGCGGATGACGAGTCGTGCGCTGTCCGTGACGCCCTGCACGGGAACCCGGCTGCGTTCGCGTTGTTCTTCGATCGCTACGGTCAGCGGGCCTATCGGTCGGCTGTGTTCCTGCTCGGATCTGATCGAGCAGACGCTGAGGATGTTGTTCAGGACACGTTCATCGACGCCCTGCGCGGGCTGCGCGGCTATCGTCCGAGCCAGCCCTTCTATCCCTGGCTGTACACCATCCTGCGCCGCAGGGTCATCCGGCAGCGCCGGATGCGCCGCCGGTGCGATCGACCGGGGCCGGTACGCGCGAACGAGGACGGGGGCCCGTCCGGTTCCGCGCCAGACCCGACGGAAGACGCGGACCTGTCATGGGCCCTGTCCTGCCTCCCGCTGGAGCGGCGAGAGGTCCTGTTGCTGCACCACGTGATGGGGTATGGGGTGCGTGAGATCGCCGGAATGCTGGGCGTCCCTGCCGGCACTGTCAAGTCGCGGTTGGCACGAGCCCGGCAAGCCATGGCCAAGTTGCTTGGGGAGGGGAATCCACATGGCGGACGGGACTGAGGACCAGATGTCAGC
>JAKAUG010000097.1 GCA_021827805.1 Bacillota bacterium
GAACTTCTGCTGAACATGGCCAGCGAGATGTCGTATGGCAGCGCCACCGCATTGTTGAATCGGGTACGTGCTCGTGATACTCCAGAAGGGGGCCACGTGATCATCGAAAAGGGGGCCACCCCGAGGGTGGCCTAGGGGAAAAAGGGGCACGTGAGTTCTCCGAGAACGACCTGTCGGCTGGTGGAAAGGCCAACCACAGCTAACAGGAGGCAGGAGATGCACGACGTGCCCGACATTCAGGCTATCAGAGCGCTGTACGCCCGTGGCGTATCCAAACGGGAGATCGCCCGGCTACTGAGCATGAGCCGCAAGACGGTGGACAAGTACACGGCAGAGGACTATGTGGTGCCCGAGGAGCCGCGGATGCGGACCGGGCAGGGACGGGCCGCGCCCAAGTTGGACCGGTGGAAGGCGACCCTGGAAGAGTGGATGGCGCAAGACGCCAAGGCGCCACGAAAGCAGCGGCGGACGGCACGGAAGCTGTACCAGGACCTGGTCCAGGAGTATGGCGACCAAGTGGACGTTTCGGAGGTGACGGTGCGCCGTTTCGTGCGCCATCACCGTGACGCGCACCGCGAGGCGTTCGTCCCGTTGGCGTTTGCGCCTGGGGCGATGGCCGAGGCGGACTTCGGGCATGCCATGGTGGTGCTGGCAGGCGAGAGGCAGACGCTGCCCTTCTACGCCAGTGTGCTGATGTATTCCGGCAGGCGGTTCGCCAAGGTCTATCCGCACGAGAAGATGGAGGCGGTGCTGGACGGGACGGCGGAGTCCTTCAGCGTGTTTGGCGGCGTGCCGCATCGGGTGATGTATGACAATCCGACCACGATCGTGACCAACATCCTTGGCGGAGGTCGGCGCCTGCAGACCCCCGCGTTCAAGGCCCTGCAGGCGCACTACGGCTTTGAGGCGGTGTTCTGCAACCCTGGCCGAGGCAATGAGAAGGGTGGCGTCGAGAACTCGGTCAAGTGGGCGCAGCGCAACCTGTTTAGCCCGGTGCCCGAGGCCGACTCACTGGCTGAACTCAATGAAGAGTTGCTGCGGCGCTGCCTGGCGTGCGAGCAACGCCCCCGCCGACCTGGGGAGCCACTGATTGCCGATTTGTGGGAGGAGGAGCGCGGTCACCTCGGGGCGCTACCGCGCCACCCCTTCCCAGCCTGCCGCGCACGGTTCGTGCGGGTGAACAAGCTGCTGTTGATCTCCTGGGAGGGCGCGCACTATTCGGTGCCGATGCAGTTCGCGGGCAAGAGCCTGTTGCTGCGGGTGTTCTGGGACCGGGTCGAACTGAGCGAGCAGGGCCGCGCCGTGGCAGTGCATGAGCGGGTGCCCAGTGGGCGGTGCTCCATGCAACTGGCCCACTACCTACCCGTGCTCGAGCGCAAGCCACGGGCGGTGACGCACGCCGCGGTGATCAGCCAGGGTCCGCCGGCGATCGCCCGGTACCGCGATGAGTTCCTGGCGGCGCGGCCGGAGGACTACCGGGAGTTGGTCGATATCCTGCGCCTGGCCGACGAGGTGGGGCTGGAGCGGATGATCACAGCCCTGGCGACGGCCAGCCGCCACCGGGCCTACGATCTAGAGAGCGTCCAGGCGGTGCTGCACATGGACGAGCCCGGGCAGACGCCCGAGGAACTGGCGGCCGCTCAGCTGAGCCGGTGGCCGGAGACCGTCGTGGAAGCCCCCCACGCGGAGGACTACGCCTGGTTGACCGAGGCCACCGCTGCGGTTGGTGATGAAGATGAGTGACGAGGCGGTGCGTGGGCGTATTGACGCGCGGCTGCGCGCGCTGCGGCTGCCAGGCGCGCTGGAGCGGTACCGTGACCTGGCCGATGAGTTGGGGGTGGGCGAGCCGGGCCTGGAGTTCCTGGACGCCTGCCTGCAGGAGGAGATGGACTCCCGGGAGTTGCACCGCTACGAGCGCAACCTGCGGGCAGCGCGCTTCCCCGTGGTGAAGGAGCTGGCCAGCTTCAACTTTGCCGCCATCCCCTCGGTCTCCAAGACGCAGGTGGAGGAACTGGCGACTGGCCACTTCGTCGCCGCGCATGAGACGGTGCTGTTTGTGGGCAACTCGGGAACGGGCAAGACGCACTTGCTCTTGGGTCTCGGCATGGCGGCCATCCAGAAGGGCTACCGCGTGCGATTCGTCACCGCCGCGACGCTGGTCAATGAACTGCTGTTAGCCCGCGCCGAGTTGCGCGTGCCTAAGGTGCTGCGGCAGTATGCGGCCTTCGATCTGGTTCTGGTAGACGAACTGGGCTACCTTCCTCTGAATCAGGAGGCGGCGCAGATGCTGTTCACGTTCTTCGGGGAGCGCTACGAGACGCGGTCGACGGCCCTGACCACCAACCTGCCGTTTGCCCAGTGGACCCAGGTCTTTGGCGACGAGACCCTCACGGTGGCACTGCTGGACCGGTTGACGCACCGCTCTCACGTCTTGCTCTGCAACGGCGAGAGCTACCGCCGTCAGGAGAGCAAGCGCCGGGCGGTTGCCGCGGACCGGTCCAGGAACGAGGCCTAATCGGGGCGCTCCGGCCTCGCGGCAATGCATGCATACCTGGAGGTGAGGAGATGGCTGCGGCAGCGGGCGTCAGACGGCACAACTGGCAACTGCGCCTGAGCCCAGAGGAACTGGAACTGATGGAGGCGGTCCGCGCGGCAGATCCCGTTACCGCCCCGTGGTCCGTTGACAGCCGGGCGGACTGGCTGGTGCGCCTGGTGGCAGCCGAGGGCGAACGCCTCCTGGCCAACGGTGCCAGGGGGGCCACACGCTCACGTGTGACGGCCGCCATCGAGGCGGTAGACCGCCACCAGAGTGCTGACCGCTGGGCAAGAGGCGGGCGGCCGCCCTACGTTCGATCCCCTCGTGGCAGAGATGTGGGCTCCAACCAACCCACCCCCGGCGGTGACGCCTGATGGCCGCCCCCGCGCCGGCGGCCCGTTCGCCGCAGGCATCCCTCCCCCGCACGATCCGCCCCAGCCGCAGCCCTCCGTGACCGGCGGACAGGGCGGGGGACGTGCCGTCCCCCGGACCCCCTGGCCGACTTGGTCGCTCAAGCTCCCTCGGACTCAGGAGACCCCGGCGCCCCGGTGCGGATTCGGCAGTGCCGCGGACCACCCGCGCCATCGGTGGGCGTCAGGGGGCCTGCCGGCCCCCTCCGGACCCCCGCCCGGACCCGGAACCGAACTGACGTGCCCCGGCCCCCTTCTCGATGATCAACCCGGCCCCCTTTTCGCTTGACACGGGCAGGCGCCACGAGGCATGAAATACGGGCGAGGGCGGCAGGCGAGCGGACGGCCTAGTGCCTGTGCCGCGCAGGTAG
>JAKAUG010000444.1 GCA_021827805.1 Bacillota bacterium
GGTCGGCAGTGGTATTTCGGGGGAGGCAGTGGATGGAAACCCAAGGTAGCAACAGGAACCTGGCGTTGTTGACGATGAGGTGCAACCGGGCACGGCGCTGCTCCGCGGTCCAGCCAATGAAGTGGTCTCTGGGCGCAATCTTCCAGGCGGCGGAGCCGAAGCCCAGGACCCCGAGCAGGACGCCGTCGCCGTGCACGAAGTAGCGGAGTTGGGCGCCAGGGAGCGGGAAGTAGCCGAGGTAGTGGAAGCGGGCGACGAGGTCGTTCCAGTACCGCGAGTCGGCGCGGCCCTGCACGGGGTCCAGGGTGAGCCGGGAGATGTCGCCGCGGGTGCCCTGCAACGGAGGGCCGACGGGGAGATCGCGCGCCGCGCGGCTGGGCGTACGTGAGGCAGGGCGGTGGGCACTCTGGGGCGGGGGTAGGGTGACGAGGCCGGCGCGGTGCATGCGCAAAAGGGCGACCTTGCAGGACATGACCTTAAGGCCACCGTCCGGTTTGTACCAAGCGAACTCGCTGCAGACGGCGCGGGCGATGGCCTCGCGCGAAGGCAGGCTGCGGGCGAGGTCGCGAATGCGCTCCAATTCAGGGTCGGTGAAGTGGCGGCCGCAGTAGACGGCGCTCAGGGCCAACGCCTCCTTGACCTGGACAGCCGTGAGCGGAGCCGGCGCGCCGGCAGCGGACGGGCGCGGGCCTCCCGGCAGTGTAACGCACCACCGGTGTGCCGTGCCCGAGTGCCGCTGGTGGGGGGCGCGGTGCCTACGGTGGTTGGTCGGAGACGTGGTCGGACGCGCGCGAGGTCCGGAACGGGCGCAGCACTGCCGTACGCGCCAAGCGGCGGCCGCATCCGCTCCGAGACGCTGGCGGTGGCGACTGCCGTGCGGCGGAGGCGAGGGCGGTGGCCGCGGCGCTGGGCTCCAGTCCCGGCAGCTCAGGCCCGTTGCCGGCTTGGCGGTCGTCGGGTTGCGCGCCGCACCCGGCCGTAGTGCAGGCGGCGGGACGGGAGACGAGGTCTACGGTCGTCGCAACGGGCGCGCAGGTGCCGACCACAGCCGCCGGACGTACCAGGAGCGGCGGCCCGGCCGGAAGCCCTGCGCTCAGGCCACTGGCTGGCAGCGGTGAGCGCTCTGTGGAGGGCCGGACCGCAGGGCGCTGCTCCGCGGCGGTGGGCCGTGCCGGCGCAGGCGCGGTGACGGCGGTGGTGGGGGGAATCGGCGACGGGCCTGCCGGTACGGCGGCAGACGCGGGCGGGTCGGTCTGACCGTGCTGGGCGTGTGCCTCGCCGACCGGCGTCCCCTGTGCAGTGGCCAGCAACGCGGGGGTGTGCTCCGCCTCGCTGTCCGGGATGGCGCCGTCCCGATGGGTGGCGCACTCTTTGGCGGGAAGCGGGCGGGGAGCAGCATCCGGTTCGGGGGTGAACGCATCCTCCAGTGCGGCGGCCACGGCCGACACGCCTCCGGCCGGGCGCTCCGGCTCCGGCGGCACGACGTCATTGTGCGCAGCAAGGGCCGGGGCGACCGGTGCACGGCTGCCGGGGCCGCCGTCTTCGGGGGGCTGCGGCTGCCACACCCAGGGCAGGAAGCGTTCCCAATCCTCCGGGACCTGGCCTCCGGCTCGGGCACAGGCATCGAAGTAGGCCAGGTTCCACTCCAGCGGGTTCTGCCCTTGGCGCAGCAGCGTCCGGCCGATGGTCAGGAACTGGCAGGTCTGGTGCGCGGCCCACTCGGCGCCTGAGCCGTAGGCGTTCTTGCGGATGATCACCGGGTGGCGGATCTCGCGCTCGTCGCGGTTGTTGTGGATGGGTTGGTGGGGGTCGGCGGCACAGCGGGTGAGTTCGTCCCAGTGCTCTTGGCCGAACTCGAGGAAGTGGCGCAGTTCCGGGGCCAGTTGGGGCCGGGCCAACTGCTCGGCGCGGACCTCTTGCATCTCGTCTAGGCAGCCGGCGAAGGCGGCCTGGGCCTCCCACTGTTCCTGAGAACCGTCGGGCGCCAGATCACGCTCGTGGTGCAGGCGGAACAGGTCGCCGATCATCTCCAGCCACTGCACGATCACCGCCTGGACCCGCCGCTCGCCCGGGTAGTGGTCGCCGATCTTCACCAGAAGGCGCCGGTAATGAACCCAGCACCTGTTCAGTTCCAGCCGCCGCTCCTTGGCGTTGGCCAGCCGGGCCGCCTTGTCGTAGGCGGCCATGAAGTCGCAGATCAGTTCCACGACCTGGCCGCCCCACTCGGTATCGTCCAGCCCCAGGTAGCTCAGCACCACACTGTGGTCCCGGCCTGGGTCGAACAGGAAGACCACCGTGTCGGACCCCACGAAGCACCAGATGTACCCACGCTTGCCCCGGGCCAGCCACAGCTGCCGCCACGTCGTCTCGTCGGCGTGCAGATACTTGCTCCGGCGGTTGCGCGCGCAGATGGCGTCATATATGGGCTGTAGCAGCGCCCGCTGGTGGATCGCGTGGAAGACCCCCACCAGCGTCCCATCCGGCACGTCCGCGCCGTACTGGCTGCAGATGGTGGTCAGCCGGTGCAGGGGCAACCCCCACATGTACCGACTCGCCGCCGCAAAGGCGATCGTCGGCACCGACAGGCTGGCGCGCGGGATCAGCTTCAGGGGCGCCGCACCACGCACAAACGGCTTCGCCGCGCAGTCGCACGTGGCGGCATAGACCTTGCGGTGATGGACGACGTGATGGACCTCGAGCCGGATCTCCAGTTCCCCGCTGACGACCTCCGCCACTTCGACGCGCGGTCGGCCGCAGTGCTCACAGAACTTCTCCTCCGCGGACACGTCGTGCGTCACATGGACCTCGGGCAGGCCGGCATACCGATCCGACCGCCGCCCGTGACCCGGCCGGCCGGGCTGTTGCCCGCGCTTTTGACCCTGGGGGTGGTCCGTGCTCCCGGACCGTTGCTGCTCGCTCCGCCGGCCGAACCGTGAGCGCGCGTGCTCCCGGACCTCTCCCTTCAGCTTCTGTACCTCTGCCTCGGCGCTGGCCGCCCGGGTCAGCAACGCAGCCCGTTCCTTCGCCCACGCCGCGCGGTCCCGCTGGCGCCGCGTCCACACGCGCCGGAAGACGGTGCACAACCGGACAAACCGCGCCGCATCCACCTGGGGAGCGCACGGCTTTGCCCTGCTCGTTGCCCGGGACGGATCCTCATCGCTGCACCGCACAAGCGCCGTCGCCATGCCCTCCATGGTAGCGGCGCACCCAAGGCGTGTCCAGTCCCCACCATGCCCCTACCGGCCACACACGTCTTTACCGCTCCGCCCCTCCCCGGCGCCCCCCACGCACCTCACCGAACAGTTACCGCAT
>JAKAUG010000423.1 GCA_021827805.1 Bacillota bacterium
AGGAGGGCATGGCCTGCCGCTGCAGAGGCTCGTGGCGCATCCCGGCCCGGATGTCCTGATACAGCTCCCGGCCCATGCTGAAGAGGTCGGGGTGGCCCTGCTCCTGGGCGCGGTGGTCCGTCCAGCCGAAGGACTCCAGCAGCGCCGTCACGTCCAGGGGGTCCTGCGGATCGGGGTTGGCCTTGAGCACCTGTTGCAGGAGGGCCCCCCAGTCCTCGGCGGACGTGTGGACAGGTGCGGGCCGGCGGGTGCCGCCCGTGGCCCGGAGCCCGCCGGACCCAGGCGTGCCGTGTCCCTGCCCGAGCGCCACACCATCCCCCCATGGGCGGGATACCGGTCGCTGGGTCCTTTTCCTGCCACGGGTGCAAGACGTGTCGTATGCTGACCCCACCCGCCGCGTTGCCTGGCCCGGGCGGCGGTTCTGGGGGGCGGGCTCGACCCGAGCGCGGAGGCTGCCAGGAGGGCCCAGGGCGAGAGTCGAACTGTGTCGAGGCAGGGGGGATGGTGTCGTGCGCTGGCGGTGGGCGCCGGCCCTTGGGCTGATCACCCTGGCCGTAGCCGCCTGCGGCAGCCCATCGCTTGGAACACCGCCCACGGTGCCGTTGCGCGTGGCCGCGGCCCAGGGGTCCACATCCTGGGTGCTCGAGACCTCCGGCGCCCCCACGGGAACCCTGGTCAGCCTGGCGCGGTCCGCTTCCGGCGGACTCTGGGCCCTGTCGGATGCGGGGGATGTGCTGGGCTCCTCCGACTCCGGCGCCAACTGGCGCCAATTGCGTGTCGGCACCAGCGCGCCCTTCTCTGGGGCGCTGGCCTTCTCCACGGCGCAGGACGGCTGGGCGGTGGGCGGCGGCTGCGTGCGCGGGACGGTCACCGCGCCCCGCATCTGCCAGGGGACGATCCTGGCCTCCCGTGATGCCGGCCGAACCTGGGCGAGCCAGAACCCAGGAAAGGTGCCACGCCTGGACGGCATCACCTGCCCCGGGGCGGGAGCGTGCGTGGTGGTAGGTAGCCAGGGCACCGTGCTCACGACCGCCGACGGCGGTCAGCACTGGGTGCCCCGGGCCTCAGGCACCACGCAGCGTCTGGGGGCCGTGGCGTGCGTGGATACGCAGTGCGTCGCGGTGGGGGCCGGAGGGGTCCTGCTGGGAAGCGAGGACGGCGGCGCGACCTGGACCAACCACAACCCTCCGCACCTCGCCCTGCCCACACTGACGGGGGTGAGCTGCCCCGACGCCAGCCACTGCTGGGTCACCGGCTCGGCGGGCACGCTGCTCTCCACCACGGACGGCGGTCTGCACTGGAGGGTGCTGCCGAGCGGGGTGTCGGCCGTGTTGGAGGGCATCTCCTGCTGGACGGACCAGAACTGCGTCGCCGTCGGCGACGGCGGGTTGATCCTGGCCAGCGCGGATGCCGGTGCGACGTGGAAGGCTGTGAACTCGGGGACCACGGAGCCCCTGCAGAGCGTCGTCTGCGATCCCGGGGGGTACTGCTGGGCGTCGGGGGGTAGCGGTACCGTCGTTGCCGGGACCGCGGGACAGGGGCCCTGGCGGGTCGAGCTCGAGGGCACGGTGTACAGCGCGGTGGCGTCGCCCGACGGCCGGCACGTGCTGGTGGCCGGCGAGGGCGGGAGGCTCCTGATCAGTGCCGACGGCGGGACGGCGTGGCGCACGGTCACCCTTGGTGAGGGGATCAATGTCACCGGCCTGGCGCTGTCGCGGGCGGGCACTGGCTATCTTGCGGGGGCGATGGGGTCCCTGTTGGTGTCCCAGGACGGGGGGCTGTCCTGGACGCCCGCTGGGACGAGCCCCCAGGTCTCGGCTTTGGCGGACCTCGGCTGCGCAGGGGCGACGTGCGTGGCCCTGGGCTACGGCGGGCAGGTGGCGATCACCGCTGATGGTGGGCGAAGCTGGCGGCGGCAGAAGATCGGCTCAAGTGGCCCGTTCTTCGGTCTGAGCTGCCCGGACCAGGAACACTGTGCCGCGGTGGGCTACGGCGGGGTCGTGGCCGTCACCGCGGACGGTGGCCGGCACTGGGTGGTGCGGCCGCCTGGCGGCCCGCTCGCCCCGACGCTCCTGGCGGTCTCCTGCGCGGACGCCAACCACTGCTGGGCGGTGGGCGCGGGGGCGCGTGGCGGGGCGGCGGTGGAGGAGGGCGGCACCCAGAGCCCCCAGTGGGTCTCCCAGGGCGGGCCCGCGCCGGTGCCCCTGGACGGGATCGCCTGTCCCGACCCGGAGACCTGCTGGGCCGTGGGCTACGACGGGGTGGTGGTGCACACGGCCGATGCCGGTGCCCACTGGGCCCTTGACCCCTCGGGGACCACGGCCGACCTCTTGGCCATCACCGCGGGGGTGGGGGGACTCTGGGCCGTCGGCGACGACAGCACCGTGCTCCACCGCGCTGGGTCGTAGCCCCGTGGGATCGTCCGCGTGGCGGGAACGTGGATTTGGTGGGAGGCCTCTGGATGGGCGCTGACGCGCTGCCCGGTGCCGTCGCCCCGCCGGACGCGCGGCTCCGCGGGCTCGGCAGGCTGCTGCGGACCCGCCAATGGATCAAGAACGTCGTCTGTCTGGCCGGCGTGGTGCTCTCTGGGCGCGTGGGCGTGCCGGGGGAGGACCTGCGCGCCCTGGCGGCGGTCGGGGTCTTCTGCCTGGCCGCCTCGGCGATTTACGCCGCCAACGACGTGGCGCACGCGCACCTCGACCGGCAGCACCCCCTCAAGCGCCACCGGCCCGTGGCCGCGGGGGTGGTGGCCCCCGCGGCGGCCCTCGGGCTGTCCGGGGTGTTCGGGCTGGGCGCCCTGGCCGGGGCCGGGGCCCTGGGGAGCGCGACGCTCCTGATCGTGGCCCTGTACCTGGGCCTCAACACCCTTTACATGTTCTGGCTGCGCGCGGTGGCGCTTGTCGACCTGCTGTGGCTGGCCACCTCGATGACCCTGCGCGTCCTGGCGGGGTTCACGGCGCTGCGCGCGTCGCCCTCGCCCTCGCCCTGGCTCTTGGAGACCGTCCTGCTGCTGGCCGTGTTGTTTTCGTTGCGGCAGCGGCGCGGAGAACTGACCATGGCCGGGCCGGGCGTGCTGGCGCATCGGCCGGGGCTCCGGGCGCTGACCCCCGAGTTCGTGGACCAGATGAGTGCGCTCGTGGGCGGGGGCGTGCTGGTGACCTATTCACTCTTCGCGCAGATGGGTCCCGTCCTGCTGCGACCCTTGGCGGTGCTGCTGCTGCTCTACGCCCTCTTCCGGCTGAGCCGCCTGAACCTGGACCGTCCGGACCCTTACTACAGCCTGCTCTCCGACGGGCCGCTCCTCGCGAT
>JAKAUG010000128.1 GCA_021827805.1 Bacillota bacterium
TGCCGCACCTCCAGGCCTCCCAGGCGGATGGGTCGGAGCAGGTGGGGATAGCGCAAAGCGCTGTCGTGTCCCATGGCGAGGGTCCTCTTCGTGCCCTGGGCCCTGTTCCCTACCATTGCGGCGGCCGCATCGGCGCTCACCGGGCCCCCCGGGTGCCGAGCACATCGCGAGGCGCCTCGCGGCCGTCGCGCGCCCGCCGTGCGGATGGACGCACCCGCGGATCCGTGTGAGGCCCTCCTGGCTCCGAGGACCTCATGAGGGAGCACCGGTGTCCGGGCCACAAGGCCAAGCCATCGGCGTCCCGGCCCTCAACGCCCCTGGGTGCCCGACCCCCGCCGCCGCGGGGTGGAAGCACCAGGCCGCCCGGGCGGAGGGGACGGAGCAGGCCCGGACGGCGCGCCGCGTTCCCGCGAGCCATGGCGCGGACCGCCTTTGGGCCCTGGGCGGTCGCTGCCGTCGGGCGAAACCGGCGCCTGCCCCTGGCCCCTCCCGGCGGTGGGCTGGCTGGCCGGGGAGGTGCGGGGGCTGCGGACGTCCCCGGCGCTCGCCCCGGGCCGGGCAGTCGCCGGGGCCTCCTCAAAGAGGAACCGCACCCGTCCGCTGTCCCGGTCCAGGCGCAGGCGGGCGGCGAAGCTCTTGCCCGCGGTGCTGCGGAAGCCGCGCAGGGGGCGGGCGCTCTCGCCGCGCTCCAGCAGTTCCCGCGCCTGGCCGGCGGTCAGGGTCTTGCCCGCGACCTTCTTCCAGAGCACCCAACGACAGCCTCCGTGCTCCGGTCGCCAGTTGGCGCACCCGAAGCCCTTGTCGCTCTCCACAACATCCCCGCCGCAACGGGGGCACCGCCCGACCACCGTGCGACCGGCAACGTTGGGGACCGAGGTCCGCTCCTGGCTTGAGACATCCGCCACAATGCGCCGGGTCAGTTCGGTGATGCCCGCCAGGAAGGAGGCGGCGGAGTCCTGGCCGGCGCCGATCCTGAGCAGGCGGGCCTCCCATTCGCCGGTGGTGTCCACGCTGCGCAGTTCCGCCGGGGCCACGCCGACCAGGGTCTCTCCCCTCGGGGTCGGCACCAGGGACTTCTTCTCACGCCGCACGTAGTCCCGGTGCACCAGCGTCTCGATGATCGCGGCCCGGGTGGCGGGGGTGCCAAGACCCCGCTCCCGCATGGCCTCCGCCAGGGCCTCGTCGTCCACGAGCCTCCCGGCCGTCTCCATGGCCCGCAGCAGGCTGGCCTCCGTGTACCGGGCGGGGGGCTTGGTCTTGCGCTGCTCTGCCCTGGCCTCCAGGCACCGCACCGCCATGCCCTGGCCGAGGCCTGAGAGGTCGCCCGCCTCCGGCTCGTCGTCCTCCGCCTGCTCTTCGGGCTCATCCTGCTCCGCGGCCACCGCATCCGCGGGCCCTCGCCCCTGCCCCCTGCGGCGGGTGCGCGACTGGGCAGGGGGTTCCGCCTCGCGCCAGCCCGGGACGGCCAGAACACGGGCCCGTGACCGGAAGGTCTCCCCCTGGACCCCCGTGGTGGCGTTGGTCTCATCCCACTCAGCGGCCGGGAGCAGCGCGGCCAGGAAGCGGCGCACCACCAGCTCGTAGACTCTGGCCTCGTCCGTGCTCAGCCGGCCGAGATCGGGGGCCTGCGCGGTGGGCAGCAGCGCGTGGTGGTCCGATACCTTGCTGTCGTCCACCACGCGCTTGCCGGGGTCCGGGAGGTGACCCAGCAGGCGGCCGGCCAGCTCGCCCAGCGGGGAGGGGAGCCGTGCGGCCGCGACGGCGCGCATCCGGGACGGGAAGGTGCCGAAGGTCTCGCCCGAGACGTGGCGGGAGTCGGTGCGCGGGTAGGTCAGGGCCCTGTGCGTCTCATACAGCGCCTGGGCTGCCTTCAGCGTGGCGGCCGCGGTCATGCCGTGGCGGGCGTTGGCCGCGCGCTGCAGATCGGTGAGGTGCAGGAGCCTGGGGGGCTGCTCCCTCGTTCGCCTGCGCTCAAGGTGGCTCACGGTGCCCCGCTGCCCCTGCACGCGGGCGGCCAACGCCTCGGCCTCGCCCGCCGTGGGAAGGCGGTCGACCTGCCCACGGAACCAGCGCCCGGTGTAGCGGGCCCCGTCTGCCTCGAAGGTGGCCAGGACCACGAAGTAGTCCTGGGCCCTGAAGGCCCGGACCTCGGCCTCCCGGGCGCAGAGCAGGGCCAGGGTCGGGGTCTGCACCCGTCCCGCGGACCAGAGGCCGCCGTGCTTGGCGCTCAGCGCCATGGTGCAGTTCATGCCGACCAGCCAGTCGGCCTGGGCGCGGGCCCGCGCGGCGGCCTCCAGGGCCCGGGGCGGCTCGCGCAGCGCGGCGAAGGCGGCCCGCACCGCGGCCGGTGTCGTCTCGGACAGCCAGAGGCGCCGGATCCGACCCTGGAACGGGCAGAGCTCCAGGATGTAGCCGGCGATGAGTTCCCCCTCCCGACCGGCGTCGGTGGCCACGACGAGCTCGTCCGCCTGGGACAACAGGCGCCTGATGACCGCGAGCTGGTCCTGACGCCCCTCGCGAGGGCGCAGTCGCCACTGCTCGGGCAGGACGGGCAGGGCGGTAAGGGTCCAGTGCCCCTTCAGCCGAGGCTCGTAGCTTTCCGGCGGCGCCAGTTCCGCGAGATGGCCCAGGGCCCACGTCCAGGCGGCGGTCCCGCCCCGCAGGTGGCCCTCGCCTCGCTTGGCACCGGGGTCCATGATCTGGGCCAGGTCCCTCGCCACCGACGGCTTCTCGGCCAGGACCAACCGCAAGGCAGCCTCACCGTCCCTCGCAACAGCGTGGACCAGAAGTGGCCGGGTGGCGAGGGGGTTCTGGATGCGCCCGGCGGGTTCCTCGCCGCTGGAGGAGGGCCGCCCCTGGTACCCAACCCTGCGGTCGTGTCGGAGGGGCGGTCACAAGCCTTCCCCCGCAGCATGCTGTGAGGGTGTATCAGACTGGCAACACCCGCGGTGTCTGGCCGCGGTCCGTGCCCGATCCGTGTCCTCGGGCCCCCCAGGCCAGCGCACCGTGCCCGCCACTGCCTGCCCGAGGCAATGCTGTCGCTGTCTTGCGGATCCGCATCTCGTCCGTGACGTGGCCAGATGGCCCGGACGCTTTCACCTTGGGCGCCCGCGTTCATCGGCGCATCCATGTGGTCTTCGACCAGTTCCAGCAGGCCCCCGCTTGCGCGGGGATGCCCACGGGTTCATGCGCGCCATCGTTGCGCCACCGGCATCACCGACGCACGGTGTCTCTGCTCCCGGGTTCCCGGCGGGTCTGCTCGACCAGCAGGTGGTGAAGGCCCATGCCCCTGCTTCCGGTTC
>JAKAUG010000073.1 GCA_021827805.1 Bacillota bacterium
CGTCAGGGCGGTAATATACAGCACGCGCCAGGAGACGATCAGGTAGATGGCCAGCGGGCGCCAAAGGCGCTCCGCGGTCTCCAGTTGGAGCTTCTCGTAGTTGCAGCCGCTCTTGAGGATGAGGTGCAGGCGCTCGATGCGCCGGCGCCAGGAATACCAGAGCACGCACTGCTTAGCCTCGGCCAGGGTCCGCACGGCGAGGGAGGTGAGCAGCAGCCACTGGACCGGCTCTTGGTCGGGCGGGACGTCGATCTCCTGGAGCAGGATGACGCAGGCCGGCACGGGTGCGAGGTGGCGGGCGGCCAGGCGGTGTGGGCATTGGAGTTGGACAGAGGCGACCTGCAGGGTGGCGATGGCTTCGCGCTCGGGGCGCTTGTTCTGGTTGTCGCGGGGCACGGTGAATGTGATCCTGCCCAGGGGCTCGGCCGCTCGGGCGGCGTCCCAGAGGGGGCGGATCTCGTCGCCCACGGCCACACTGCGGTCATGGTGGACACGGACAAGCACGTGCTCACCGAGGTTGCGGGCATGGTCGAAGAACTCGAAGCAGTCGGCCTCGCGGTCGGCAACGGTGAGCATCCTGACGCCGGCGGGCAGAATGCCGGACGTGCGCGTGAGGGCATCCAGCCAGCGCCGGCTCTCCTTTTCCTCAGCGGCAGCTTGGGTAGAGGGCGCGGCACCCGCCGCCTCCTCGGGGCAGGCCCAGCTGAACGAGTCGAGCAGCCCGAGGGGGATGCCCTTCTCGGCCTCAACCGCCAGCACGCCATGGTGGATGAACCCGCGCGGCCCATCGGGTTTGCCGATGGGGCCCAGGCCCGCGGTGGCACGGTGCGTGGTGAAGTTGATGAAGGTGCTGTCTTGCACGGCCAGGACCAACGAGCACCCCACGTCAGTGATCCGACCGATCGTGGCTTCGCGGTGGGCAGCCTCGATGGCCTCGGGGGTGACGTTGTCGTCGTCGAAGAACCGACGGGCGGCCTGGGCCTGGTGGGCGCCGCCGTTGAAGTCGGAGGGGATGGACCCTTCCGGCGTCTCGCTGATATCGAGCGTGCCTTGGACGAGGCGTTGCACGAGACGCACGTCGCCCAGGCATGCGCCCCGCCGTTCACCGAAGGCCCACCCCAAGCCCGCCGACGCGTCTGCTTGGCCTGTCACGCTGCCCTTGTCGTTGCGGGTGCTGATCTCCATGAACATCAGTATAAGGACAGCCCCGCCGGCATGGGGGGCTTGCCGGGAATGACAAGCGGCTGCATGCACTGGTCCGTCGTCGGCGCGCGCCTTGCTGGCCCTCCGTCCCGCGGCTCTATCCTCGCTCCCGCGCCGCCAGGCGTTCTGGGCCAGACGCGCATGGAACGGTGACCTATCAGCGATCTGACTCCGGTCCGGAAGGTGGCTTGGGCCGCACATTCGTGGGATGCACCCCGGAGCACCTGCGCCGATGGGCACGCGGCCGTTGCGGACAGTCGGCGGACCGTGGTACAATGCCGCGCGCGTCTGTGACGCGATGGGGGATCGTCCAGTGGTAGGACACGAGACTCTGGATCTCGGTACGGAGGTTCGAATCCTCCTCCCCCAGCCAAGCCTGTGTCGCCGGTATCGTCTAGAGGCCTAGGACGCCGCCCTCTCACGGCGGAAACCCGGGTTCGAATCCCGGTACCGGTACCAATCATGGCTATGCGAAGCGCCGCCGTCGGCCCACGGCGGCGCTATCGTTTTTGCCCCGTCTGCACCAGAGGCGGACGCGTCGTGGCGGCGGTGCTGGCGACGCTTGCACCGAAGGCTGAACGCGCATGCCCGCCCCTGGGGTTGGGCTGTCCCAGCGGTGTATCCCCGGTGATCGCAAACAGGCGTCCCTCGGTCGGCGTGCGCACCACTGCCCGGTATGCGGGCCACAAATACAGCGAGACCTGGCCGGCGGCCGAGGCGTTGCTGCTCATGGCGTGGGGGCACCCGGGAGGAATGGCCCACTGCTTTGCCGGCGCGCCAGCGCAAGGAATTCCGTAACGGGCCCTCAGTGCCAGCTAGGCGCTCAACCTGCGGTTCGCCTGGCTCCGACCATATGCCCACCGTCCCATGCACTCCGCCCGCGCAACGCACGCGCCCTTCGGTCGAGGCGATGTGGGCTGATCCTTCGATCGCGGCTGGCGCAGTATTCGGCGAAATCCCGGTTCACCGCGTCGGCCGCCGGTGTCGCCCTGTACCGTTGGGATGCCATCGCCCAGCCCCCACAGAGAGCCTGTCCGACGGTTCGAGGGCTGATGACGCGGTACAGCGCGGAGGCGGGGCCCGCAGTGCTCCTCGGCGAAGAAGGCCGGGTTCACGTCCGCCCAGACACCGTGGCACGCCTGCGACGTCACCTTTGGCCACCGACCGAGGGGACAGGGAGGCCCCCCTGTTCGCGGGTGCGCCTCCCTGCCTCCTCTGACCTCGCAGACCGCACGGGATCGAGCACCTGACACCTGCCGGCCGGGCCGCCCCTGGGCCCCCCAGGTGATCTCAGTGCTCGGCCGTCCAGCGTTCCGCGGTGGCGCGCAGGCGCCGGACGCATTCGGGTCGTCCCACGAGAGCGGCCAGATCGAACAGACTGGGGCCGACGGTCCTCCCGGTGAGCGCGAGACGGGTCGGGTGGATCAGCTCTCCCGCCTTGATGCCGCGCCGCAACGCCAGGGCCCGGTAGCAGTTCTCCATTTCCACTGCGGAGAAAACGGTGAGCGCTTCAATCTCTGCGGCCGCCGCCTGCAGAAGTTCGGCCCCGGCGCGGTTCGCCCACCTGCGCTCTCCCGCGGGGTCCAGGACCTCCGGGGCCCGGTAGAAATACTCCAGCGCGGCCGGCAACTCGGCCAGCGTCTGCACGCGCTCGTGCACCAGAGCCACCGTCGCCTCAAGCGGCGGACCGCCCGCGCCGGGGAGAATGCCCGCCCGCTCGAGCCAGGGCCGTGCCAGTTCAGCCACCGCCGCTGGGGAGTGTCGGCGGAGATGCTGCGCGTTCATCCAGCGCAGCTTTTCGACATCGTAGACCGCCGCCGAGGCGCCCACGCGATCCAGGTCGAAGGCCTGCACCGTCTCCTGGAGCGTGAGCACCTCCGCCTCTCCGGGGGGAGACCATCCCAGCAGGGCGCAGTAGTTCAGAATCGCCCCGGGCAGCATGCCGAGCTCCCGAAACTCCTCGATGGCGATCGCGCCGTGCCGCTTGCTGAGCTTGGTGCGATCCGCCGCGAGGATCATGGGGAGATGGCCGAAGAGAGGAGGATCGAGGCCCAGAGCCCGGTAGACGAGGATCTGTTTGGGCGTGTTGGCCA
>JAKAUG010000120.1 GCA_021827805.1 Bacillota bacterium
CCTGGGGCGTCGGCGCCGGACCGGTTGCTTGAAGGCGTTGCGGATGGCGGGCACGGCTCCGACAGCCAAGGATGCCGAGGACAAGTGGACGCCAGCAGAGATCCCGATCGAGGAGAAGAAGACGGACAGCTGAATTGAGGGCCCGCGGGATTGCATGGCCGTCGCCGCCACGCTGCCGCAGACCAAGAGCGCCTGCGTGATGGACCGAGAGGCCGACTTCTTCGATCTCGTTGACACCTGGCGGGAAGACCCGCGGACCGAGCTCTTGGTCCGAGCCGACCACGACCGCTGCACGATGGAAGACCGGAAGCTGTTTGCCGCCGTTAACGAGAGTGAGCCCCAGATGCAGTTCTCGTTGCGCGTCAAGCGTCAAACCTATTACGACAACTTTCCTGCCAGGAAGGCCTTTGGCCTCCAGCACTCTCTGCCCGGCCGGCGAAACTCCGATCAGAGCACGCCGAAGCCGCGGAGAAGCATCTCGGCCGCCACGAGCACGATCACCGGAATGAAGACTTTGCGCACCAGGGTGTTGGAGAGACGGGGCAGGGTCGCGGCCCCGGCCAGCGCCCCGCACAGCACGCCCAGCGCGACCGGCGCGGCGGTGAGCGGATGGATGTCGCCGCGCTGGAAGTAAATACCGGCGCTGGCGGCGGCCGTCACGCCGATCATGAAGTTGCTCGTGGTGGTGGAGACCTTCATCGGCAGACGCATCGCCACGTCCATGGCCAGGACCTTGAAGGTGCCGCTGCCGATGCCGAGCAGGCCGGAGATGGCTGCGGCCATGTACGTCATGCACAGTTCGGGCTGGTTGCGCGTGACTTCGTAGGCCACCGTGTTGTGGGTGCGCTGGTCCGGATAGCTGGAGGCGAGGCGCAGGGCCTTACTGAAGCGATCATTGTGGACGCCTTGGGGAAGTTCCTCGCCCAGGTGGACCAGCAAGGGGATGACGGACAGGATCAGCACCACGCCGAAGACGATGAACAGGACGGTCCCCGTGACCACCGTCGCCAGCAGAGCGCCGCACACCGCGCCAAGCGTGGTGGCGGTCTCCAGGAACATCCCGACGCGCAGGTTGGTCATCCGGTCCTTGACATAGGCGGCGGCGGCCCCGCTCGAGGTGGCGATCACCGAGACGATCGAGGCGCCGATCGCCGCCTGGATGGGAATGCCGAAGGCCAGCGTGAGCAGGGGGACGATGAAGACTCCCCCACCAAGGCCGACCAGGGAGCCGACGAATCCGGCGAACAACGATCCCGCAAAGACCAGGCCGACGAAGGGCAGTCCGGAATGCTGGACCTGGGGATGGGCGCCGTGCCCCAGGAGTCCGCCGATGACGATGATGCTGAACAGCAGGATGGTGAGCACGACCGTGGTGATGACGACGTAGGTGCGGTCGCCCTCCAGCGCAAAGGCCACAATGGAGACCATCACACGCAGGACCGGCGTGGCCAACAGGACCAGCAGCCCGAGGCCGATCACCGCCAACGGTTCGCCACGCGGCAGGTCGTGGAACACGGCGGGCAGGGTGTGCGGAAAGGACAGACTCAGCGGATGGGTGCTGAACTTGGAGAGAAAAAAGTAGGCCAGACCTCCCAGGATGATGGCCCCACTGAGGAGCACGCCCCCGCGCAACACGGTGCTGATCAGCAACTCGGCCTTACGCACCATCCCGCCGCCCGCCCCCGGCGCGGCCGGACTCCCGGCAGACCAGATCATCTGGTGTTCGCCCCCCTTGTCGGGTGGGCCCGGCGGGGCCCGACGTGCCCGGCGCTTTGCGCGCGAGGGGCAAGCGGGTCCGGCGACCGCACCAAGTCCTCTTGCTGCTGGCCTCGCGCTATGAGACCGACCAGGACACTGATGGACCGCGATGTTTGAGACGCCCAGGCGCCTTGCGGAGCCCTGGCGGAGGAGTGGGCGGTGCCGCAGGCTGAACGGCTCAGCGGCATACCCACAGTGGGCATGCCGCTGCAACCGGCGCCGCCAGAGACTCCACCGCCAGGGCCGCCTGGGAGTCTCAAACATCGCGGTCGTTGCGACGATCTCAATCAGGAACATCCTCTCTGGTGCGCAGATTCGTCGACAAGCGGTTCAGGGTTGTCGGCCCGGGAGAGCGGCGCGACTGTGGCGGGAACGCGCCCAACCGGCCAGGTCGCGCCGGCCGCTGCCACGACGGGGGGCCGCTTCCCTGTGCCCGCTGCTCAGCGGGTCGCCGCCGTGGCCCGCCTTTCCTCCCCGGGTGGCGACCACGCGGCGACGATGGCCACCAGCGTGAACGTTTCAAAGCGGGAGCGCCGGCGACGGGGCTGGCATTGAACAGGCGCGGGAACGGCCAGACCAGGGGCGCCGTGACGGCGGAGATGAAGTTTCCAAAGAAGCTGGCCGGTTCGCCCCCAGCATGGCGAGTGCGCAACGGACCGCCCGCAAGAAGGTGATCACCGCGGCCACGTACCAGGTCAGGTGCTGAACGATGGAGGGCCAAGCGGCGACGCCCGACCGCCCCATCCACCCGGAGCGATCCGGATGGGCGATCCCCGCGGAGTGGCGCGCCTCCGACGCGACCTCCGCTTGGGACCTGATCGTCCCTGCGGCGGCGGTCGCCGTGGGGCGTGTCGCCGCGAGCTTCGCCTCCTCGCGCAGGTCCAGATCGCGGCGGATTGCCGCCAGATCCCGCTCACTCGGTGGCGACTCGATATCGGCCGTCGGTCTCTCACGCCCTCTTGAAGTCATGCCTCGCGCCATGGAGCATAGTCAGGCGCGAGACGGCCCGGTCCGGTGCTCGCGGTGCGATTCGCTGGCTTTCGCGTGAGTCCGGGGCCGCCCAGGACTTGTGTCGCAGCCAATAACCCGAATGTCCCACCCATGGCAGGGGATGTCAAGCTGCCTTGGGCAGGGGGTCGTGCCCAGCGCTCGGGGCGGAGTAGCGCACCGCGCCGCCCCGCGGTCCGAGAGCGGGCACCCCTGCAAAGGCGCCGGAGCGCGTGGCGCCCCTGGCTCCGCACCCCGGCAGCGCCAGGACGGTCAGCAAGCCGATGGGCGCCGCCACGCGCACCGCACAGACACCTCACTGGGCAAGGCTGTCCCTGCGGCGGAGGCCATCATGCACCGCGCATGCATGGCGGCGGGCTGGAAAGGACAAGTCTATGCACCAGGTGCCAGGGCGGTGTCACGCCGCCGGGCCCAGTCGTTGCAGGGAGGGATCGTTGTGAAGTTGCCCAGGATCACCAGGTCGCGGACCGTGCTCTTGGCGGTGCCGTTGCTGGTGGCGGCCGCGGTGGCGGCGGGCTGCGGCACCG
>JAKAUG010000092.1 GCA_021827805.1 Bacillota bacterium
CTGCGCCTGTTGGGTAGTGTCGGGGAACCGATCAACCCCGAGGCCTGGATGTGGTATCGCGAGCACATCGGCGCGGGACGCTGCCCCATCGTGGACACCTGGTGGCAGACCGAGACGGGGATGATCATGATCTCCCCGCTGCCGGGGTTGGTGAGGACGAAGCCCGGCTCCGCCACGCTCCCGTTTCCGGGCGTGGGGGCCGAGGTGGTGGACGAGCGCGGCGCCCAGGTCGGGCCGGGCGCCGGCGGCAACCTGGTCCTGACGCGCCCATGGCCGGCCATGACGCGTACGATTTTCGGCGATCACGAGCGCTTCGTGCGGCAGTACTGGTCGCGCTATCCGGGCAAGTACCTCACCGGGGACGGCGCCCGGGTCGACGCCGGTGGCTACTTCTGGCTCATGGGCCGCGTGGACGATGTCATGAACGTCTCCGGGCACCGCCTCTCGACGTATGAGATCGAGTCCGCGCTGGTCGACCACCCTGCCGTGGCGGAGGCCGCCGTGATCGGTCGCTTCGACGCCCTGAAGGGCCAGGCCGTGGCTGCCTTCGTCACGCCGAAAGAGGCCGCGGACACGCGCGCGGAGGCCGCCCAGGGCTTGCGCGAGGAACTCAAGAAGCACGTGGTCCAGAAGATCGGGCCAATCGCTCGACCCGACGACGTGTTCTTCACCGCGGAACTGCCGAAGACCCGGAGCGGCAAGATCATGCGGCGCCTGCTGCGGGACATTGCGGAGGGACGGGCCCTGGGGGACACCACCACGCTCGCGGATCCGAGCGTGGTGCAGCGCCTCAAGACCCAGTACGAAGAAGCCGGCGAATAGCAGAATGGACAGACGAGCGGAACCTCCGGCATGTCGCGGGAGGCTCCGCTCATGTCACCTCGCCATGGTCCGCGGGCCGCACCTCGCCCTCAGGGAGACGTCAGCGCGCGGGTGGGCGTGGTCCCCACGCGCCGGTCCAGGAGGCGTTCCACGTGCCGGGCCATCTGCCCCTCGGTCTGCTGACGCTGCTCGGGGGTCATGGTTGCCCACTGCGGCCGGGACTGCAGTTGCTCGCGCAGGGTCTGCAAGAGAGCCTGCTGCAGACCCTCACGGGTCTTGCCCTTCTGCTGGGCAACCTCGGCCAGGGTCTTGCCGCCGCGCAACTCGGCGACCAGGGCCTCCGGGGCGAGGCCAATGAAGCTCGCCGCCGCGCGGAGGACGGGCCCCGGACCGTGGGCCCCAAAGCGGGCCACCAGCGTCAGCGGCTCCTTTTGGATCCGGGCGCGGATGGCCTGCGTCTGCTCGGGTGTCCCTTGGTGCAGCCGGCTGGCCGCGTCCAAACGTGCGAGTTCGGCCGCCCGCACCGCAGCCTCCACCCGGGCTGGCGTGACGTGCAGTTGCTTCGCCAGGGCATCCACCAGGGTCGGGACCGTGGGTGTGGCGGGCGTCTTGGTGGCACCAGCGGCGGAAGCGGCGGCCGGCGCCGAGCCAAGGACCGCCAGGGCTGTGCACACGGCAAGAACGGCGATTCTCCAACGCGCCAACACGGAGCATCCCCCCTTCGTTTCGAGGATGCTCCGCGCGTGGGCCGCGCTTGCAAGAAACGGCTGGCGCCGTCGCCAGCGCGGGGGCGGCTGCTTCACGCTGGGCCGTCCTGGTTCCAGACGGGGAGCGTGAACCAAAAGACGCTGCCGCCACCGGGGTTCGGCTCGACGCCGATCGCGCCGCCATGGGCCTGCACGATGCCCTGGGCGATCGTCAGACCGAGACCAGATCCTCCCGTCTCGCGGGCGCGCGAGGGATCGACGCGGTAGAAGCGATCGAAGACGCGCGCGCGGTGCTCCGGGGCGATCCCGACCCCGGTGTCGCGAACCTCGGTGCGCACCTGTCCGTCCGCGGCCAGGGCGTGCAGCGTGATGCTTCCCCCCCGGGGTGTATAACGCAGGGCGTTTCCGATCAGGTTGTGAAGGACCTGGGCGATACGGCGCTCGTCCGCCCGCGCGGCCGGCAGGTCCTCCGGCGCCTCGACAACGATCTCCACGCCCTTTTCCTGGGCGGAGAGGGAAAAGCTCGCCGCCGCGGTGGTGAGCGCCTCGGCCAACTGCAGTCGGTGCAGATCGAGCGCCAGACCGGTCGAGGATTCCGTTTGGGCCAGTTCCTGCAGGTCGTCGACCAGACGCTGCAACTGGACCGCCTGGGTGTGGATGACCTCCAGCAGGGCCGGCTCCGGTGCGCTGACCCCGTCGTGCAGGGCCTCCACATACCCGCGCAGGACCGTGAGCGGTGTGCGCAGCTCGTGTGCCACATCCGCGACGAGGGCCTGGCGCTGCTCCTGGGCCTCGGCGAGATGTTGCGCCATGCGGTTGAACTCCAGGCCCAGGTCCGCGATCTCCCTGGGTCCGGTGGGCTCGACGCGGGCGCGCAGGTCGCCAGCGGCGAAGCGCCGCGCGGCCCGGGCCGTCGAGGTGACCCCGAGTACGATCCGGCGGCTCAGCAGGAGCGAGACGGCCAGGGCACCCAGAAAGCCCACCCCTGCGGGGAGGAGGAGGGGACGAAGGAGTTCCGGGGCCACCCCCGCGGTGCCCGGGAGGCAGAATTGACCCTGGAGGGCTGGGCCCCCGAAGGGGCTTTCCAGGACGAAGGCGGAACTCATACCGCCCTCGGCACAGGCCGCCCGGCTGGAGCGATGGACGTTGAGGACCACCTGACCAGAGGACCGCAGGATGACCTGCCCGCCGCTCTTGGCCACCACTTCGCGCGCGATATCTTCCGCCGCGCGCAGCCCGAGCACGGCATAGTAGGACTGCAGAACCGATTCCACCTGCACGGCTTCCGTCCCAAACTCGTCCCGCACGTACCGATCAAGGGTCACCTGCACGCCCATCCACATGACCGCGAAGGCCAGGGCGATCCCCACCGCCGCGGCCAGCAGCAGGTGCAGCCAGATCCCCAGGCGCAACGTCTTCACGGGGTGTCCGCCTGCAGACGGTAGCCGACGCCATAGACCGTGCGGATGGGACTGGGGTCCAGGCCGAGCTTGCGCCGCAGGTTGGCCACATGCACGTCCACATTGCGGTCAAAGCCCGCGAAGTCCGGGCCAGCCACATGGTCCAGCAACTGCTGGCGCGTGAAGGTGCGGCCCGGGTTCATCAACAGGGTCTGGAGCAGGCGGAACTCGGTGAGCGTCAGGGGGATCTCGCGACCCTCGGCCTCCACGCGGTGGGCCTCGGTGTCCATCTGGATGCCCGCCGCGCGGAGGAGGGACTGCTCGGGCTCGTCCCTCCTGCGAACGCGCCGCAGCACGGCCT
>JAKAUG010000193.1 GCA_021827805.1 Bacillota bacterium
CACGCTCACTCCCTTGCACCTCATCACCTCAACTCTCGCCGGCGACAACAACACCCCTCACCCGCCGTGCTGCATCTCCCCCCCCAGGGCGTAGACGGCGCCCATGAGAAAGTTGATGATGCGCTGGCCCACCTCGCGGTCCACGCTGTCCAGGTGCACGATGACGGGCCGCCCGCCCTTGAGATGGTCCGCGGCCTCCTGGGCGTCCTCGAAACGGTGGGGCGCGGAGACGACCAGGCCAGGGAGTCCGGGAACCAGACGGGTCACGTTGCCGTGGCGGAGCACCCCACGAACTTCGGCCGCCGGTTCCGGCTGGGTGCGGGAGACGCGCGCCGCCCGGCGCTGCTCCAGCTCCACCCGCGGCAGGGGGCGCGCCGGGGCCGCCGCGCCCATCGTGCCCGCCAGTTCACCGGGTTCCTCGACCCCCGCCTCATCCTCAAACCCCAGGAAGGCCAGCATCCGATCCCACATCCCGGCCGCCACGCCCATCCACCCCTCGCATCGCATCGTGAACCCGCCGCACGCGTCCCGCGGGCTCACCGTTCAATGTTGTCATTTCGATCCAAGGGGAGCGGCTCCTTCCGGAGTCCCGGCCCCCCAGGGCCCGCGGGACGGGCTCCAAAGATCGCCCTGCCGACGCGCACCAGTGTGGCGCCCTCCTCCACGGCCGCTTCCAGATCCCCGCTCATCCCCATCGAGAGCTCGGGCAGCACCACGCCCAGCCGGACCTGCAGGCGGTCGCGCAGGACGCGCAGGCTGCGGAAGACCATCCGCACCGCCTCGGGGTCCTCCACCAGGGGGGCAATCGTCATCAGGCCGCGCACGCGTAACGGACCGAGGTCCCGGATCCGGATGACCAGAGCCTCGGCGTCCTGGGGCGGCACCCCGCCCTGCCCCGGCCGGCTCAACACGTTGACCTGCACGAGCACGTCCTGCGTCCGCCGGGCGTCCTCGGCGGCCCGCGCCAGGCTCTCCGCCAGCTCCGGCCTGTCCACGCTGTGGATGAGCGCGAATCGACCGACCACCGCGCGGGCCTTGTTGCGCTGCAGCTGGCCGATCAGGTGCCAGCGCACCCCCGGCAGCGCCGCCACCTTGGGCAGGGCCTCCTGCACGCGGTTCTCTCCGAGGTCGGCGAGGCCCACGGCCACCGCCTGCTCGAGGTCGGGCACGGCAAAGCCCTTGCCGACGCCCACCAGACAGACCTCGGCCGGGTCGCGCCCCACCCGCAGGGCGGCGCGAGCCACGCGGCCGCGCACCCGCGCCAAGGCGGCGCGGATCTCCGCGCCGCGTCCCGCATCCGCCGTCTCCGTCACACCCAGCCCCCTGCCAGCGTCCCAGTCTCCATCATGAACCTGCGGCCAGCCAGCGCACAAGAAACCATGGGCGGCCGAGGACGGTCGCACCGGGCGGCAGTCCGCTGACGACCGCCGTCCCCTGGGCGGCCACGAGCACGCGCACGCTCTGGCGGCGGATGCCCCCCGACCCCGTGCGCACCCAGACGGCCGCGTTGGCGCCGGTCCCCCGCACCGCCGCCTTGGGCACCAGGACGCCCCGGTAGCTCGGCAGATCAAGGATCAGCGTGGTCCGCGCTGGGGACGGGACCGCCCCGAACCGATCCGTCCCCAGGGTCGCCAGAAATCCGCCGGCCACCGTGGGCCCGGCGGCCAGAAGCTGCGCCTCGGCACCCGGCCCCCCGGACCAGACCAGGCTCGCCCCGCCCGCGGCGACCAGGGCGGCGCGGGCCTCGTCTGGCAGACGGCAGAGCCAGCGGCCCTCCCACGGCGCGCCCAGAACCCCGAGCGAGGCGCCAGCCGCCACGCGCTCCCCGGGCCGCACGGCAGGCGGCGGGGGCCCCAGCGCGCTGGGCGGGAGGTCCGAGTCCGCGGCCGTGTCCGTGAGCGCCAGGGGATCACTCCGGGGCACAAACCAGCCGGCCTGGGCCGCGCGCACCGGCACCAGCGCCGCCGCGGCGCGCAGCCGCGGGGCTGGGGCCTCGCACCCGCGCCAGGCGCACAGCAGCCACGCCGTGCCGCCGCCGCCGCTCGGCGGGCTTACGACCCCGACCCAGCTCCGCAGCAGGCCGGTGCCGGCCCGCGGCCGCTGGGGGGCCTCGGGCTCGAGCCAGGCCAGCACCGCCCCCGCGGCCACGAGGCCGGGCTCGGCCACGCTGACCACCACCCCCGCGCTGGGGGCCGGCACGCTGCCGCCGGGATGCACGAACGCCGCCGGAACCCTCCAGCGCGGCGAAAGGGTCCCCAGGCTGGCCCGGGTCGGTCGGCCGGCCTGCACCGCCATGCGCGGCGTGCCCGCCGCCACGCCCACCGCGAGGGCCAGTCCGAGCCCGAGGAGCAGGGGCACGCGCCCTCTGGCCGCCAAAGCGATCCCCCCACATCCGGGGCGGCTTTGGCGGAGGCACGGCCGTCACCTGCTCCATCGACCGCCGCAAGTTCCGGCTCATTGCGCCAGGAGGGCAGGGCCAGGTCGAACGGCGCGCGTGTCTCAGGCGGGAAGCCAGATGGCGGCCTGCATCCTCCCCGTCCGCCCGCCGGAACCGCGGTGCGAGAACAGGACCCGCGGGTGGCAGGCCGTGCAGAGACCGGCGGTGTGGATGCGCTCGGAGCGCAGGCCTCCGTCCATCAACCGCAGGACGTTCGCTCGGGCCACGTCCAGCCGCGTGCGCGGGGCGGCGGGGTCCTCGAGGACCTCGGCCGCCCAGGGGGCCGCGCGGCGCAGGGGACCCGTGACCGGTTCGTCGACCTCGTAACAGCAGGGGCCGATACAGGGCGAGACCGCCGCCAGCATGCGCTCGGGGCGACTGCCCCAGGCCTGGTGCATGGTGCGCAGCAGGACTCCGACCGCGTCTCCCACCGTGCCCCGCCAACCTGCGTGCACCAGGCCCACCGCCGGCCCCAGGGGGTCGAAGACATACACCGCCGCGCAGTCCGCCACCCCGATGGTGAGGACCAGCCCAGGCCGGTCGGTGCACAGGCCGTCCGCCGTGCCGGCGGGGCCTGGCTGGGTGACCCGCAGCACGGTGGTGCCGTGCACCTGATGGCAGTGGGCCGTGCGGGTCGGGTCGAAGCCCGCCGCGCGAGCGAACCGCTCGCGGTTCACCCTCACCCTCGCGGGCTCATCCCCCACGCTCGCGCCCAGGTTCAGCGTGTCCCAGGGCGCCGGGCTCACCCCTCCGGCGCGGGAGGAGAAGACGGCCCGCGCCCCGGCCGCCTCGAGCGGGGCGATCCGCCAGAGGCCCGCCGGGTCCGGGTCCTCGCCCCAACGCCAGTCGTGC
>JAKAUG010000264.1 GCA_021827805.1 Bacillota bacterium
CCCGCACGCGGTCGCCCTCGACCCCAGCCTGCTCCAGCAGCCGGGCGGCAGTGCACTCGCCCTCCTGGATGAACCCCAGCAGCAGGTGCTCGGTCCCCACATAGGCGTGGCCGAGGGTCTGGGCCTCGGCCAGAGAGAGCTCCATGATCACCTTCTTGCTCCGCGGAGTGAACTGCGGCTGGGCCGCGGGGGGAGCGTTCCCCTGGCCCAGGTCGCGCTCGATGGCGGAGCGGAGCTCGTCGAGCTCGACCCCCAGGTTCTTCAGGGCGCGCGCGGCGAGCCCATCATCCTCCCGCAACAGGCCGAGCAGGAGATGCTCCGTGCTCACATGGGCGTAGTTGAGGCGCCGGGCCTCCTTCTGTGCCAGAAGAATCACGCGCTGGGCCCGATCAGAGTACCGGCCGAACATGCCGCCCACCCCCGCTCGCCAGCTTTCTGGCTGGGGATCTTCGCCATCCGCCGGTGGCGGCCTGCTGCCCTCGCGCGGGGAGGATCCTCCGGACCAGCGCTCGGCCGCTCCGCGTTCCCCACCGAGGCCAGGCGCGGTACAATTGCCGGCGGGTCAGGGCGGGCCCGGTGCGCGGGGATGGCGGACCAGGGCATCCGGACGGCCCGTGGGGCTGGCTCGGGGCCGGGCGGTCGCCGCTGAACACCGCGAGGCTGGCTTTGCCTGGCGCGTCCGTGGCCGTGTGTCCCGAGCGGTGAAACCGAAGCCGAAAGGGGCGTGGGCCTGGCCGGGCGACGGAGCGGCTGGCCAGCGGGCCGACCGCGCAGCGCCGCGCCGGACCAGGCGATGGTCATGATGCAAGCACCGCAGATTCGGCGAGAATTTGCCCTGCCCGGTGGTCGGGCGGTCGTGTTCTCCCTGCCCGAGCTCGAGCGCCAGGGGTTGGTCCACCTGGACCGGCTGCCATACTCCCTGCGCGTTCTGCTCGAGAACAGCCTGCGCGCCCAGGCCCTGGGTCGGGCGGGCGAGGACTGGTCCCGGCTCGCCAACTGGCAGCCCAACGCGGCCCGGGAGACGCTGGACTTCTGGCCCTGCCGGGTCCTGCTGCAGGACTTCACCGGCGTTCCTCTGGTCGTGGACTTGGCCGCGATGCGCGCGGAGGTCGCCGAGCGCGGGGGAGACCCCCGGCAGGTGAACCCGGTCGTTCCCGTGGACCTGGTGATCGACCACAGCGTGCAGGTGGACGCTTTCGGTGACGCCGCGGCCCTGCGCACGAACATGGAGCGGGAATACGAGCGCAATGGCGAGCGGTATGCCCTGCTGCGCTGGGCCCAGGGTGCCTTCCGTCGCCTGCGCGTGGTGCCACCCGGCGCGGGCATTGTGCACCAGGTGAACCTGGAGTACCTGGCTGGCGTGGTCGTCACCCAGGAGTTGGACGGCCACCGCCTGGTCTTCCCGGACACGCTGGTGGGCACGGACTCGCATACCACGATGGTGAACGGACTCGGTGTGCTGGGCTGGGGTGTGGGCGGGATCGAGGCCGAGGCGGTCATGCTTGGTGGCCCATACTCCATGAAGGTGCCCGACGTGATCGGCGTGCGCCTCCGCGGCCAGCTTCCTCCCGGCAGCACGGCGACCGACCTGGTCCTGACCGTGACCGAGATGCTGCGGGCCCAGGGGGTCGTGGAGAAGTTCGTGGAGTTCTGTGGGCCGGGCCTGGATGGCCTGGGTCTGGCGGACCGGGCCACGATCGCCAACATGGCACCCGAGTTCGGTGCCACGGCGGCCTTCTTTCCGGTGGACGCGCAGACCCTGGCCTACCTGCGCGGCACGGGGCGCTCGGAGGAACACGTGGCGCTGGTGGAACGGTACTGCAAGGAGCAGGGCCTGTTCCGCGGCCCAGATGCCCCAGAGCCCGAATTCAGCCTGGTGCTGACCATGGACCTCGGCACGGTTCAGCCAAGCCTCGCCGGCCCTCGCCGGCCGCAGGACCGCCTCTCCCTTGCGGCGGTGCCCGCGAGCCTACCCCGCTCCCCGCGCGCCGAGTCCCCCGCCGGCGCGGTCGCCGTGGCCGAGCGCACGGAGCTGGAGGATGGCGCGGTGGCGATCGCCGCCATCACCAGCTGCACGAACACGAGCAACCCCGGTGTCATGCTGGCCGCTGGGCTGTTGGCCCGGCGCGCCGTGGACCGCGGACTGCGGGTTCCCCGTTACGTCAAGACCAGCCTCGCCCCGGGGTCCCGGGTTGTCACGCAGTACCTGCAGCGCGCTGGGCTGCTTGAGCCGCTGGAGGCCCTGGGGTTTGCGGTGGTGGGCTACGGCTGCACGACGTGCATCGGCAACAGCGGGCCCGTGACACCGGAGGCCGAGAGGGCCGCCGACCAGGGTGCGGTCCTGGCCGCCGTGCTGAGCGGCAACCGTAACTTCCAGGGCCGGATCAACTCCCGCGTGCGCGCCAACTACCTGGCCTCCCCGCCCCTGGTGGTGGCCTACGCCCTCGCGGGCACCGTGACCCGCAACCTTGAGACCGAGCCCCTGGGGCGGGACGCCTCCGGCACCCCCGTCCACCTGTCCGAACTGTGGCCCTCCCCGGAGGAGGTTGCCCAGGCCGCCGCCCTGGCCCTGGACCCAGATCTCTACCGGCGGAACTACGCGGACATCTTCGCCGGGGATGAGCGCTGGTGGGCCCTGCCCGTTCCGGCGGGGGATCTCTACGCCTGGGACTCCAGCTCGACGTACGTGCGGCGTCCCCCGTTCTTCTCACCCCCGGCCGAGCTGGGCCGGCCCTTCTCCGGGGCGCGCGTGCTGTGCTGGCTTGGGGATTCGGTGACCACCGACGACATCTCCCCGGCTGGCGAGATCGCGCCCGACGGCGATGCCGCCGCCTACCTGGCCGAGCGTGGCGTCCCGCGGGAGGGCTACCACAGCTACGGGGCCCGGCGCGGCAACCACGAGGTGATGATGCGTGGCACCTTCGGCAACGTGCGTCTGCGCAATCGCCTGGCCCCCGGTACCGAGGGCCCGCGCACGATCCTTCTGCCCGACGGCGAGCCCATGAGCATCTTCGCCGCGTCGGAGGCCTACGCCGCGCGCGGCGTGCCGCTCGTTGTGCTGGCCGGCAGGGACTACGGCAGCGGCAGCTCACGGGACTGGGCGGCCAAGGGTCCGGTCCTGCTCGGCGTCCGTGCCGTGCTGGCCCAGAGCTTTGAGCGGATCCACCGCGGCAACCTGGTGGGGATGGGTGTCCTGCCCCTGCAATTCCCGGACGGGGTGTCGTCGGAGACGCTCGGTTTGGACGGCCATGAGGAGTTCTCGATCCAGTGGTCCGGTGCCCTGACGC